>CANHJY010000231.1 GCA_947461185.1 Flavobacteriales bacterium | reverse complement strand
TGTTGATTCATTACTAGGTGGCATCATTCGTTTGATGATACTGTACTTAAACTCATCTGTGTATCTTGGCATCGTCATTCTCCTCAAAGTAGTTATTCTCTAACTATACTTTTAAATTAGAGCACGACAACTACTCTGACACAGAGGGAGATAGATGCATTCTTGTTTTAACGATCTGAAAAATCGTTCCGTCCTTGCATTGTCCGTTGCACGGCCTTTGCCGTCCATCGAGATTTTCACATGGTTCGATTCCATCAATTTGATGTAGTCGGCATTCGTAAAATGGCTGCCTTGATCACTGTTGATGATTTCTGGTTTTTGCTTTTCTAACGCACGATTTAGGCAGGTCAAAACAAAGCCCTTCTCAAGAGAACCAGAGAGCTCCCAATCAACGATTTTGCGACTGTACCAATCAATGACCACGAACAGGTACATGAAGCCTTTATGCATCCGCAAATAGGTGATATCGACACCCCAAACTTGATTCGGACGTGTGATCGCCAGGTTTCGTAGGAGATAAGGTTTGATGTATTTGGCATGGTACAACTTGCTTAAATTCGGGCCTGGATACACGGGATATAGGTTCATGACCCGCATCAACCGCCGGATTCGCTTGCGATTGGCATGAATGCCAAACTCCTCTAGCGCCTTGGTCATTCGTCGATAACCGTAGTATGGATGATCCGTGTAAATTTGATCGATATGGTGCATGATTTCGATGTTTTCAGCCGTTTCTACGCGTTCAGTAACCTCACGATACGTGTTGCTCCGATGAACATTTAGCAACTTGCATTGACGACGGATACTGATCTCGGAGCCATCCTGATCGACCAATTGTAATCGTTCTTTATTCGATTTATTTGAGGCCAGATTTTTTTTTGAGCCAGTCGACTTCAACGGTGAGTTGACCGACCAGCTTTTGCAATCGCTCTTCTTTTTCTTCGAATTCTTTGATTCGTTTTTCACTCTTATCGGAATCGCGATCAAAGACATGATGTGCTCTTTCAAGGAATTCTGCTTTCCAACGATTTAACATCGTTGGTGCAATTTCATACTTCGAAGCGATCTCATTGATCGTTGCTTCTTCACGGAGCACTTCCAAAACAACTTTCGTTTTAAACTCTGAGGTATATCGATTTCTATTTTTCATGGTCTCATTATATCTTATTTTTCACGCTCCTGTGTCTCAACCTATGGGAGCATTATATTAAACCGCCCCCTCAAGAGTAAGTGTATCTCACTCTGGACTGTCCATCAAAACGGATACGAGTCATACTCAATCGTATCTCCTGGAAGGATTGAACTTCCTCCACGTATATATTCTGTCAACTTACTGTGTTCTATTTCGATTTCATCTAATTTGTTTCCAAGTTCACCCATTCCAAATGGTTCAAATCCAATTTTCCTAAGCATTGTCCAATATTCATCTATAATGTCCTTGAATTTATTTATTCTTAAATCTTTTTGCTTGTATTTTAAATACGAAAATTCCGCTTCAAGTTGTACTGTAAATCTACTAATATACTCTCTTTGATCCTTCTTCAAATTATCTAAGATAACTGCTTTAAGTTGAACAATCTCTTCCTGCATTTTTTTTATTTGCTCATCTTTCACTACTAATTCACACTCAAATTCATTGAGTTTTTTTTGGAGCTCTTCACTATCCTCAAATAATCGCTGACAATCATTTTCAATGTTTTCAATTTTGGATTGATCTTTTCTAAATAATTTCAATAAAGTTCTTTCGAAAAATTGAATCATTTGCTCTTTCTCCATATTTGAAATAAATTTGATAAAAACTTCGTCTGTGAGAGTTAATATTTGCTCTTCCAAGTTTGGAATGAATTTTTCAACTTTACATAAAGTAAACATATCAAATCTCTTACTTAAAAATTTTATTTCTTTGGTTAACTCAATGATTTTGTTGGTTAATCTCAATTTTTGTTCATCATTGCATTTCAAAACCGTATCAATATGTTGCCTTGCCAATTCTTCAAATTCAACTATTGTATTTGAATTCAATAATTTTTCAGTTAAATATTTATTATTAATAATAAGATTCAATTGTTGTATTTTTTGAGGTGAATTTAGAGATTGTATAATTAATTTAATTTGTTCTTTGCTTTCATTGTCCAAAGCACTAATTAGATTTTGAATTTCCAAATCACTGTTGTTTTTTGTTTGAGGGGATGAATTCTTTTTTTTATCTTGCCTGTTTCCCTTATTATTAGCAGCAACATTCTTTTTTTCGTTTGTTTGTTGCTGATTATTCAAATTCACTTTGTTGTTATTATTCAAAGTAAACTTACCCCTTCAATATAAAATCATTTTTGGTTTGCATGATGATTAATATGATATTAATAATTTCTTTCAAATTGAATTCCCTCTTATTACTTTGAATACCAACTTTCTTGTCAGTTTTATAAATATTTAACATAATAAATTTAAAAATCCGAACCATCACTTCACTCTATCTGCTCAATTATGACCCACACTTCATTATGCTTTATAGTCCGGATTATGTTGAACATAACCAATATTATTATTTACTGAAGTATCTCCATCACCATCACGCCAATATCCTTCAATCCATTGACCATTTTGGTAATGTCCATTCACCCAATGCGGTTGCACATTATGCATATTTGGATTTTCAATATGACTTTGTACTTCTGAATCATTGACATGTGAATCCATATTAACATTTGATGCTATATGATGGTCTGTATCTCCAATACTTGAAGCATCAGCAACATCCGCACCATCAATGATCATCGCTGCCTCAATTGGCGTTAAAACGACTACTGCTGTTGCAACGGTTTTCACGATCCCCTTGACCCCGGAATTGAGTTTAGCCATGTCATTCGTTCGAATTCCATCTATAACATCAAATCCGTTTTCAAATGTATTACCTATTGTTTGAGTAACTCCTTCTATTATTTTGCCACCACCATCTTTAATTTCATTAATACCTCGATCTCTTTGATTGTAATCATCTTTCACAATTCCAATGCCGGTATTCACAATCCCGTCCGCAATCGTTCCAATCGATTCAAATGAATTAACCGTTATGTTTTTCACATCGTCACCAAATTTTTGGATCTCTTTACTCCCTAATGCCTCTCCAACCATCTTTGTAACACCACCGGTCACTCCACCAGTAATTTCACCAGCTAATTTAGACAAGTCTCTTAAAAAACCCATTTTATCCGCTCCTTAACACCAAATTGGTATAATTATCATAACATGATTTTGAATAGGTGTTTAGTAATAAATGGGTTTGATTGACATGCAAAAGAACTCACTAAAGTAATCTGAAATCACAAATAGTATATTTAAACTTTCAGAATTTTGTAATGCTCCCCGCTGTCAAGACCACTCCTTCGGAAAAATAAGATAGCCTCCTTCGGTTGGTTAATTGATTGAATTATGCGGCAATTTGAGTTGACATTCCGTACACCTGATTCGGTGTCTTGTAATCAAGCGATTGATGTGGACGTTTGCAATTGTAATTTTCGATGTAGCCATTTACATGTTTTCGCATTTCTTTTGGCGTTGGTATTTCATTGAGATAGATGCATTCCTGTTTCAGTGATC
>CANHJY010000230.1 GCA_947461185.1 Flavobacteriales bacterium | reverse complement strand
GAAGTTTTCCAAAACAATCCCGTATTGAAGGTTTAAATCTAAAAATGTAGGTATTGAATCAAGAGTCCAAGAAATTGTTTTTGTAAATTCCGAACTTTTGGAAGTAGGAACCTGGGTTAGATAACATGCATTATCTATGGCATGGACCAATAAATTATATTCTTGATTATTGTTAGCGATTAATTCTGACAAATAGGCTTCTGAATAATTTTTTAACAAACGTGAATCTATTTTTTGTGAATAGGAAACCTGAAAAAAAGACAATAATAGGAAAGAGATAAATAAATTTTTCATAGTAATTATAGTTCAAAAACAAAGACCTAAATTGTTAAAAAAAAGTTGCATTTAGGTGATAAAGTTCAATTTAATTAAAGTTTAAAGTTAATTATTAAGGTTAGTTTTGCAAGTATATCGGAGGTAAATAAAATTTGAATGGAAACAGAAAAACTTAAGCATATAGCGTCTCAGGTTAGAAGAGATATAGTAAGAATGGTAGCAGATGTGAGCTCAGGTCATCCTGGTGGCTCTTTAGGTTGTGCTGACTTTTTAACCTTACTTTACTTCGATGTACTCAAGCATGACCCAGCCAATTTCACAATGGATGGAAGGAATGATGATCTTTTTTTTCTATCTAATGGCCATATATCTCCTGTTTGGTATAGTGTTTTAGCACGTTCAGGTTATTTCCCAGTAAGTGATCTTGCAACCTTTAGAAAACTTTCATCAAAACTTCAAGGACATCCGTCAACTGACAAAAAATTACCTGGTATTAGAATGGCCTCAGGGTCGCTAGGTCAAGGTTTATCAGTTGGCATTGGTGCAGCTCAAGTTAAAAAATTGAATAACGACAATTCATATATATATACCTTACATGGTGATGGTGAACTTCAAGAAGGTCAAATTTGGGAGGCCGCTATGTATGGTGCTGCAAATAAGGTTGATAACATTATTGCTGTTATAGATTATAATGGCAGGCAAATTGATGGCGATGTCGATGATGTTTTGAGTCTTGGAGATTTGGAGGGCAAATGGAGGGCATTTGGTTGGAATGTACTGACAATGGACGGTCATAATTTTGTCGACATGAAAAATACCATAACCAAGGCACAAAGTTGTTGCGGCGAAGGTAAACCAGTTGTCATTTTAATGAAAACAGAAATGGGTATGGGAGTTGACTATATGATGGGGACACACAAATGGCATGGCTCTGCTCCAAATGCAGAACAATTGGCTTCAGCTTTATCACAACTTGAAGAAACCTTAGGTGACTATTAATTTGATTTGAAAGTATTTTTATTCATATTATCCACTTTTTTTATTTCATCTGTTTATTCACAGGAAGAGTTGACGCGTATTCTTTTTATCCTCGACGCATCCAACTCTATGAACGAAAAATGGAGCGTAGACGAAACCAGAATTACCGCTGCAAAAGATTTGCTTACCAAATCAATTGACAGTTTAGAAGGCACGCCTAATCTTGAAGTTGCTTTAAGAGTATATGGTCATCAATCGCCTATCACTGCAACTTATCAAGATTGTAACGACACGAAATTAGAAGTGCCATTTGGAGGGGATAACTATGCCGAAATCAAAACAAAAATTAAGACATTAACCGCTAAAGGTACTACACCAATAGCCCGATCTTTGGAGGCTGCAGCATCAGATTTCCCTGACACCAATTCCAGAAATATAATCATACTGATAACAGATGGTTTAGAGGCGTGCGATAATGACCCTTGTGTAATAGCGAAAAAACTTAAAGATAAAGGTGTAAAAGTTAAACCATTTGTTATTGGTCTAGGAATGGATTTATCCTATTTGGAAAAATTTAATTGCATTGGAACCTATCATGATGCAGAAAACAGAAATGCTTTACAGTCAGTTTTATCCACTGTATTATCAAAAATTGTTTATAACACTACAGTACAAATCAATCTAAATGACATCAACAAAAAACCCAAAGAAACCAATGTGACCATGTTTTTGTATGAAGCCGGAACCAACAATCTGAAATACACCTTCATGCACACCATAAATAAGTTTGGTAATCCTGATACGCTGATAATTGATCCCCACTTAAAATATGATTTGGTTGTAAATACGATTCCAAAACTTGAAAAAAAGGATATTGTAATTTACAAAAACGTGCACAATACTATAATTGTCGACGCTCCGCAAGGTTTTATAAAAATCAAACATACTAACGCTACTAAATCTTATCCGCTATCAGGCAGAATTATGCAAAGCGGCTCATGTGAGACAATCAATCTTCAGCAGGTGAACCAAAGCGATAAATATATCGTCGGTAAATATGACGTAGAACTTTTAACATTGCCTCGAAAAACTGTCACTGTTGAGGTTACTCAGAGCAACACTACAAATATAGACGTTCCTGCGCCTGGGTTATTATCTTATGTCATCAAAGGGGATGCAGTAGCTCAATTATTTCTGATTGATGATAGCGATCGTGAGGAATGGGTCTGCAATTTAGATACATCGCTTAAAAGCGGAATGCTTCAACTCCAACCAGGAGATTACAAAATTGTGTGTCGCTATTTAAACAAACTAAGCTCAAAGGACACCTCTTTCTCTGAGTTTACCATAACATCAAATAAAACAACAACGATAAATTTTTAGCATGAAGGATTTTGAAATTTTTGGAAATAAAGATACCCGTTCGGGCTTTGGAGAAGGTCTAACAGAATTGGGTAAAACAAATGAAAACGTGGTTGCACTTTGTGCAGATTTAACCGGTTCTTTGAAAATGGATACTTTCCAAAAAGAAAACCCTAATAGATTTTTTCAGGTTGGAATTGCCGAAGCAAACATGATGGGCTTGGCTGCCGGCATGACAATTGGCGGAAAAATTCCTTACACTGGAACTTTTGCAAATTTCTCAACTGGCAGAGTGTATGACCAAATCAGACAATCAATAGCATATTCTCAAAAGAACGTAAAAATATGCGCTTCGCATGCAGGATTAACACTAGGAGAAGATGGTGCAACGCACCAAATTTTAGAAGATATCGGAATGATGCGTATGCTACCCAACATGACTGTAATCGTACCTGCTGATTTCAACCAGACAAAACAAGCTACAATTGCTATAGCTGATTATTTTGGTCCTGTATACTTAAGATTTGGTCGTCCTGTGATGCCCATTTTTATTAAACCTGACGCCCCATTTATTATTGGTAAAGCAGATGTTCTAATTGAAGGTACAGATGTAACGATTATCGCATGTGGCCATTTGGTTTGGAAATCAATCGAAGCTGCGAAAATTCTTACTGAAAAAGGTTATTCTGTTGAGTTAATTAACATGCATACCATAAAACCTTTAGATGAAGAGGCGATATTAAAATCTGTTGCAAAAACAGGTTGTGTGGTTACAGCAGAAGAACATATGAAAAATGGTGGTCTTGGAGAAGCAGTTGCTCAGGTACTTGTGCAAAATCTTCTTGCACCTCAAGAGTTTGTTGCTGTTAACGATTCATTTGGAGAAAGTGGCACACCTATGGAATTAATGACCAAATATGGTATTGATACAGCGAATATTGTTGATGCCAGTTTGAAGGCAATTGCAAGAAAGAATTAAATAAAATGTAG
>CANHJY010000229.1 GCA_947461185.1 Flavobacteriales bacterium | reverse complement strand
TTTCCCCCAGCTTGCTCAATTAATTTGTCGTAACGTTTCTGAAGCATTTCTATACGCGACTCATCTTCCTTGTAAATCATACCATAGAAATTGCGTTTGTTTTTCAACCACATTAATTCAAAACCAACAGCTTTCAAAATTCCTTTGTCTCCGCCGTTTGCAAGGGTCGCTTTCTTGGCATCAAATAAAACTTTTCGCGTTTCAAACTTATCCAAATGTCCATTCGCGTATGTATCAAAAAATGGAAGAGATTCCGCTGATACACCACCACCTATAACACATTCCATTCCGTTGAATTGCTTTGCTTTATTCAACACTTCAGAACAGATTTTTCCAATTTCATCTGAATTGATGTGTTCTCTCGTTAATCCTAATGAACCGGTCATATCAACGCGTCCAACAACTATTCCTTTTAATTCATTAATGGTTGAAAGTTGAAGCATCTCGTCAAAATTCTTAACCGTTGAAATGGTCTCTACATTGATTAAAAAATCAACTTCTTTTCTTTCGTCTTCGGGAAAAGCCAAATTTGCACAAGCTAAAAACTTTTTCAACGCATAGGGTGTCTCGATCATTGGCCCAACAATTCGTGTTACCCCAATTGATCTCGAATCATACATATCTTTAAGTGCTTCACATCCTCCAATCTTGATTGTCAAATCCAATCCTGCTTTGGTAATTACTTCTTTCAATCTAAGCGCTTCTTCAAGTCGAGTCCCTTCTGCTTCAAATTCGGCTTTAATTCCAATTGCATGGTGATTTTCTTTCAAATCTTTCAATTGGTCTACCATTTTCTTTTCTAGGTTATTCATAGTTGTATTTTATTTAGATTAATTGACAAATTTAGTTATTAAATCATTTTAATTCACCTCTTTAATAAATAAGTTGGAACGAAATTCTTCTCTTTCTAAAAAAGGGGCTAAATCTTCCAAAGGAGCAGAAACCATTCTACCATCGTCTAGTTTTTTAGAGGCTACTTTCGGAAGAAATTTGTAGTTATCGGTCAAAATCACCTCACAAATTAATGGCCCGCTATATTGAAAAATTGAATCAAGTTCATTTTGTAAATTGGCTAATGAATTAATTTGAGTTGTTTTAATTCCATATGCTGCTCCTAATTTTAAAATATTAGGGAAACTAACCCCGGATTTGGGATCACTTCCAACACGATGTCCACCAAAAAAGCCGTCTTGCGTTTGCTTAATTGAAACGTAACCATCATTATTCAAATAGAATATTTTAATTGGCATTTGATGATGAACAACTGTTTGTAATTCTTGGATGTTCATTTGAATGCTACCATCTCCTGCAAGACAAATTACATCTTTGAAATCATTTGCAACACAAGCTCCAATAGCTGCTGGTAAGTCATACCCCATGGATGCGCAACCACTATTCCAAAAGATTCGTGTATTATTTTTAATCGGCATTGCTTGAAATGGTGCAACACAGGCAGTTCCATCACCAGCCACACAGATCGAATTTTCCGGAAGAAATTTACCTAATTTCTCCATGAAAACATAAGGATGAATACCATTAGTTGCATTTGTATATTCTGATAAGACACTTGGATATTTATCTTTTCTTTCTTTTGCCCAATTCAGCCATTCGCTGTGTTTTTCTTTTAATTTGTTAACTAAAACTTCACTTAAATCTTCAATAAACTTTTTAGCATCTGAACAAATTGCTAAATCAGGTTTAAGAGTTGGCTTATCCAATTCCGCTTGGTCAATGTCTACCACTATTTTAAAAGCCTCTCGTGCGAAGTATTCCCAGTTGTAACTAACTTGACGGATATTATTTCTAGTTCCTATAGTAATCAAAACATCTGCATTTTGAACCGTAAAGTTGCCTGCTCTATTTCCAAGTGTTCCGAAGCGACCTATATAATTCTTATGATTTTCATTTAATAAATCAATGCCATTAAATGTTGTTACTACAGGGATGTTACAAGAATTCAAGAATTCAATGAATTTATTTTGTGCCCCAGCTATTCGAATTCCTTGTCCTGCTAATATTACAGGTCTTTCAGCTGAAATAAGTTTATCAACGACCATTTCGAGCTGTTTCGTTAACTCGGTTTTAGGGTTTTCAATTGAAATAGGATTATTGAACTCACTTAATGTAGCCTCATCAATTAAAGCTCCTTGCACATTCATTGGGATATCTAGCCAAACAGGACCTGGTCTTCCACTTGTTGCCTCAAAAATAGCTTTTTGCAGGTAGTACTTTATTTCTGTTGGTTCTAGAACGGAATGGGCAAATTTCGTTATTGGTGAAACGATTTTTATTATATCAACCTCTTGATCACCCAATTGACGTAAATCTTTTACTTCAGGGCAGGAATGAATCGTGGTTTCAAACTTTACTTGACCGGACAAATATAATACTGGAACAGAATCGGTCCATTGTCCCATAACCCCAGTTAGTGTATTCAATCCCCCGGGGCCTGTCGTAACGTTAACAACGGCCAGACAATTTTTCGTTCGTGCATAACCTTCTGCTGCAATGGCACTTGCTTGTTCATGGTGATTACATATGTAGTTTAATTCACGACCAAGAGAATCATTCAAATGCATCGCACCTCCACCAGTGACCATAAAAACATGTTCAACTCCGATTGACTTTAAGTATTTTGCAATAAAATCTGTGACTTTAATCATTGTTATTTGTCCAACATTAAAAGGTTTATATTGATATTTTTCAAATTTGTTTCATACCAAGTAAATAATTCTTGGATGGTTTGTTCAATTGGGGTAAAATTCACCTCTGGATAAACGCTTCTTAATAGTTTGTTCTCACCACTATATTCCAATCCAAGTCCTTCTTGTGCTACTATAATTTCAATGTCTTTTTGTGAGACATCTTTAACGATTTGAGCTATTTGGAGCAATTCAATTGATTGATCAGGCGTAATGTTTATAGCCTTTTCTTTTGGATCATTCTCTATGAAAAATTCCAAAATTGGCATCAAATCATCAATATATAAATAATCAAATTTTCTATTTTGCCTCAACGTAATGGGTAATTCAAACAAACTTTTACAAATTGCATTGGAAATAAAACGGATTGCATAATCTTCATATTTTCCAAATATTCCGAAAATTCGAAAATCGTAAACATTGTTTAATGAAGGTAGAATTTTTCCAAAAATATATTTATTGTAACCATGTTCATCCTTTGGTATATGGGTTCCAAAATAATTCTCAGGCATTTTAGGAAGGTAATTTTGCATGTCGTAAATCGCCCCTGAACCCATGTTTAATAATTTACCCCAACTTGCTTGATTTTTCAACATATTGAACATCATTCTTGAATTGGATAAAAATAGATTACTGGTATCATTAGCATTTCTATGTCCGGGCTTCGCCGCAGAATGAATCACAACATCAAATGAATTGATTTTGAAGTAGTTTCGAACACTTTCATCATCACTCAGATCTAATTCTTTACTCGAAGGAGTTATTAAATCATATTTTTCAGATAAATAAGATTCTTTAATATTTCGGCCGATAAATCCTGATCCTCCAGTAATAAGTATTTTCTTTTTTGACATCATTTGAATTAAATTGATTTCAAAACCTTTCCCAATTTCTCTACCTGTCTCTTTACCCCAAATTGATTCAATTTATCCAAATCAGGTT
>CANHJY010000228.1 GCA_947461185.1 Flavobacteriales bacterium | reverse complement strand
TGGGACTAAATGATATTGTTAACAATATACCAAGTTCACAAACATATCCTGATATCATCAATTACAATTTACCGGATTCACTTCAAACAATAGTTTCCTCATGGAATTGTTCTGAAAAAGTAATTTCAGTTGGAAATGTGAGAAATCGTCAAGGGCATATTGATAAAAATGGCAATTATTACACACCATCAAATGACAACACTCCAGTTGGAAAAAGGAGCCCAAATTCTAGCAGGGGACCTAACAGGCGAAATTTGATAAAGCCTGACATATCTGCATCTGGCGATGTTAGCCTTTCCTCTGCCCCACTTTGGTTGCTGAATAATCCTGTTTATAATAATTTAATTGATTCAGGTGGTTGGCATGCAAGAAATGGAGGAACTTCGATGGCTTCACCGGTAATTGCTGGAATTGCGGCGTTATATCTAGAAAAATGTGACAAAGCCAATTACATTAATTTCAAAACTGACTTACTATCAAACGCTTACACGGACGCATTTACGGGAAGCATTGCTAATAATTCTTACGGATTTGGTAAACCTCATGCACTTAATTTACTTTTAGACAATGAATTCAGTGCGTCAATCATTGGTGATGATTCTTTATGTACTAATGATGGGCAATTATCTCTGCTTGGAAGCGAACAATTGAGTAATGGAGTTTGGTCCAATGGTTATGAAGGTACGAGTACTACAATTAATTCACCTGGATTTTATTCTGCAACTGCCTATAATTTAAATGGTTGTAAATTTCAAACAGATTCATTCCAAGTTGTATTACTGGATCCGCTTCCAATGTTACCCATAGTGCAGTCAGGTAATACCTTAGCAACTTTATCCTTAACTAATTATCAATGGACCTTAAACGGAGTTGATATTCCAGGAGCAAATGAACCTACCTTAACTATAGAGCCCCCTTATGGCATCTACACCTGTTATTGCGTAAATGAGGCAGGATGTATTTCTTCGACCAATCCTTATCAGCCCTACTTAAGTTTAGGTGAGCAGTTTCAACATCAAGTAGCAATCTCGCCAAATCCATCTTCAGATGCATTGCATATTTCAAGTTCAGGAGTAATTAATCACATTAGCGTTTACAGTTCAGAAGGTAAGGTACTTGATAATTACTACCCTAACTCGCGTAATTATTCTATTTATGGCCTTAAATCTGGCATTTACTTTATTGAAATTCAAATTGCCAATCAAAATTTCATCTCTAAATTTGTACAATTATAATTTCAAGTGGAAAGAATTTTTAATTTTGAGCTTTCTAAAAATAAACAATGAATTTATCAGGTATTATATCAATTTCAGGAAAACCAGGTTTGTTTAAAGTAATTGCTCAAGGCAAAAACAACATTATTGTTGAATCATTGCTTGATCAAAAGCGTTCACCAGCATACTCAACTGACAGAATTTCGTCTCTTGAAGATATTAGTGTTTATACAACAGACGAGGACGCTCCTTTAAAAAACATCCTTGAGTCAATATATAAAAAAGAAGATGGTAAAGCTTGCCCATCTCATAAAGAAGATTTAACAGCACTTTGCGCGTATTTGAAGGAAATCCTGCCAAATTATGATGAAGAGAGGGTTTATCCTTCTGATGTTAAAAAAATATTTCAGTGGTACAATCTATTATTATCCTCAGGAAATCTGATACCATCTGAAGATGAAAATATAAGTTCTGATTCAACTGTAATTGAAGAAACTAAAAAAGAACCCAAGAAAAAAGTGGCCACCGACAAAAAGGAGGTTAGCAAAACAGCTAAGGTAGTCTCCAATGATAAAGCCAAAGCAAACAAGGCTTCAGCTCCCAAGAAAACCGCTACCACAAAAACGGGTTCAAGCCGAGGAAAGTAATTATAATAAAATTAAGTCGGTTGAACACCGGCTTTTTTTTTGAATGTCTATGGAAATTAATAAACCTAAAAGAGAATTTATTTCTGAAAATTTGAAAATTGATTCATGGGAGTCAATTAAAGAATATTATCAAAATTTACTCGCAAGAAAAATTTCAACTTCAGAAGAGTTTGAAAAATGGTTAATTGACCGCAGTGAATTAGATGCTGTTATGGAGGAAAATGCGGCATGGAGATATATTAAGATGACCATTGATACTTCAAATGAAGAACTAACAAAAGACTACACATTTTTCGTTTCCGAAATTCAACCAAAGGCATCGCCTTATGAAGATTTATTGAATAAGAAAATGGTGGAATATGATTTTTTTGAAGAATTAAAATCTGATCAAGCATACTCCATTTACTTTAGATCTATAGCTACGTCTCTTGCCTTATACAGAGAAAAAAATATTCCACTTGAAGCTGAAATTAATGAAAAAAGCCAAATTTTTGGGGCAATCAGTGGTGCTCAAACTATTGAACACTTGGGAGAGCAAATTACAATGCAAAAGGCATCTAGCCTGTTGAAAGATCCTGACGGTGAACTTAGGAAACAAATTTTTCTAAAAATAGCTACGCGAAGGAAAGATGATATTTTTGAACTAGACAATTTGTATTCTGATCTTGTTGCAATGCGTCATGAAGTAGCAATTAATGCTGGATTTAAAAATTATCGCGACTACATGTTTCAAGCATTGGGAAGATTTGATTACACTAAAGAAAATTGTTTTGAATTTCACACAACAGTAAAAAAATCTATTATTCCATTAATTAAAAAAATTCATCAGAAAAGACTCGATCAATTAGGTATAAATAAATTTAAACCATGGGATACTGAAGTTGATCCGCTTGGTAGAGGTCCACTACATCCATTTACTGATGGAAAAGATTTATTAGAAAAAACTCAAAAGGTTTTTCAAAAAATGGATCCTTACTTTGCTGATTGTCTTGAAACCATGGATTTGATGGGTTATCTCGATCTCGATTCAAAAAAAGGCAAGGCTCCTGGTGGATACAATTATCCTTTATATGAAATTGGAGTGCCATTTATATTTATGAACGCCGTTGGTTCCCAGAAAGATTTGGTAACAATGGTTCATGAAGGAGGGCATGCCATTCATTCATTTTTAACGAGGGATTTAAAATTGACAGGTTTTAAAAACCTTCCTTCTGAGGTTGCTGAGTTGGCATCGATGTCAATGGAATTGTTATCTATGAAATATTGGGATGTATTTTACGACAACCCAGTTGAACTCAAAAGAGCTATTCAAGATCAATTGGAATCAGTTATTACAATTCTTCCTTGGATTGCTCAAGTTGACGAATTTCAACATTGGGTTTATGAAAATCCTACACATACAATTAATGAGAGAAAAATAAAATGGGTTCAACTATCTGAGGCCTACAGTACTGGACTAGTTGACTGGGAAGAATATGAAGATATTCGCACATATTCTTGGCAAAAGCAAATGCACCTTTTTGAAGTTCCTTTTTACTACATCGAATATGGAATTGCTCAATTGGGAGCACTTTCACTTTGGAAAAATAGTATTGATAATGAAGAAAATGCATTAAATTCTTACAAAAATGCATTGAAATTAGGATACACCCAATCTATTCCTAATATTTATAAAACCGCAGGGGTTTCATTCGATTTCAGTGAAACGTATATAAGTTCTGTTATGGACTTTGTTTCTAAAGAATTAGAGATTAACGCTTTGTAAACTAGGTATAATTCATAGGGAGTTCATCTAAAT
>CANHJY010000227.1 GCA_947461185.1 Flavobacteriales bacterium | reverse complement strand
GGAATAAATGCTATTGAATTAATGCCTGTCGGGGAGTTTGAAAACAATGAAAGTTGGGGCTATAATCCAAGTTTTCACATGGCTTTGGATAAATATTATGGCACTCCAGAACATTTCAAACAATTTGTAGACGCATGTCACGAAAGAGGAATTGCGGTTATTCTAGATATTGCGCTCAACCATACTTTTGGTCAAAATCCAATGGTCAATATGTATTGGGATGCAGTAAATAATCGTCCGGCTGCTAATAATCCTTGGTTTAACGCAGTTTGTCCGCATCCACCGTATTGTTGGGGATATGATATAAATCACGAGAAACAAGCTGTCAAAGATTACATTGATCGCGTGAATCAATATTGGTTGGAAGAATACCACTTGGATGGATTCAGATTCGATTATACCAAAGGTTTTGTTAATAGTTCTGCAAATTATAGCAATACGAGAATTAATATTCTGAAAAGAATGGCTGATTCTATCTGGTCAGTTAAGCCTGATGCATACATTATATTAGAACACTGGGCTGATAACAATGAAGAAAAAATTCTTGCAGAATATGGTATGATGCTATGGGGAAATGTAACCTACGATTATCATCAGGCCATGAAAGGATATTCTTCGAACTTGACCAACGGTATTCACACTGCGAGAGGTTGGACGGTTCCACATTTGGTAACCTATATAGAAAGTCATGATGAGGAACGTGGTATGTTTGAATGTCTTTCCGCTGGTAATTCCACCAATCCAGACCATGATGTCAAATATCTTTTAGTTGGATTGTTGCGAGCACAGGCTGCAGCGGTTACAATGCTTACGACTCCAGGTCCTAAAATGATTTGGCAGTTTGGAGAGTTGGGTTACGATATTTCTATAGATGTCCCATGCAGAACCTGTAATAAACCTATTCTATGGAATTATTGGCTAAATGTTTATCGAAAACAACTTTATGAGGTTTATCAAGCTACGCTGGACTTGAGAAATTCGCAACCTGTATTCGCTGATGGTACTTTCAATTATTCCTTAACAAGTCCAATTAAAAAAATTACCTATCAACATCCATCGATGGACGTTTTGATGTTGTCCAATTTTAATGTGAATACGGCATCAGCTTATGCTGGATTTCCTTCAACGGGATGGTGGTACGAATATTATACAGGCGACAGCATCGAAGTGAGCAACGTAAACATGCAATTGGAACTCCAGCCTGCGGAATATAGAATTTATACTTCTACTAAGTTGAATTCTCCAAATATAACCTCAACGGCATCCTTTGAAGAGTTATCGGCTTCTATTGAAGAACTAAAATTGTTTCCAAATCCAACGCAAGATGTATTGAATGTTGAATGCACTCAGCTCGGCCAAAATGACGTCAATGTGAAAATTATTGATGAAAAGGGTAGGGTAGTGATGGAGCGAAATATCACACCTGAAGGTAATGAAAACACAGCATTTTCTTTATCAATAGGTGAATTGGAGTCCGGTACCTATTGTGTGCTTATACAAACTGAAAAAGGATACTTAAGCCAGAACTTTGTGAAGTTATAATTAAGACTGATTGGCTAGTTTTAGCGCCAAATCAACAAGTTTATTGGAATAACCCCACTCGTTATCATACCATGCGATGAGTTTGAAAAAGTTATCGTTTAAAGCAATTCCCGCTTTAGCGTCAAATATGCAGGTATGAGGATTTCCGATAAAATCAGATGATACAACGTCATCCTCAGTGTAGGCTAAAATCCCTTGCATGGAATCTTGAGAAGCGTTTTTGATAACTTGACAAAGATTTTCGTAGCTGGTTGAATGTTTGAATTTTACAGTTAAATCGACAACCGAAACATTCGCAACTGGTACACGAAATGACATGCCTGTTAGTTTATTTTTCAACTCAGGAATTACCAAACTTACTGCTTTTGCCGCTCCAGTTGATGAAGGAATGATATTTTGATAAGCGCCACGTCCACCCCGCCAATCTTTAGCTGATGGTCCGTCAACTGTTTTTTGCGTTGCAGTTACCGCGTGTACTGTTGTCATTAATCCTTCTTCAATGCCAAAGGCATCATTTAAAACTTTCGCAAGCGGAGCTAAACAATTGGTTGTGCATGATGCATTGGAAACTATTGTCAATCCTGAATGCAATTGATTGTCGTTAACACCCATAACGAAGGTAGGCGTATCGTCTTTGGCAGGAGCTGAAATGACTACTCTTTTCGCGCCTGCTTGTATATGTTCACCAGCCAAATCAGTTGTTAAAAATATTCCAGTGCATTCTAAAACAACATCCACATTTAAATCTTTCCAAGGAAGATGTTGAATCGATTTTTCTGAGGATACATGTATTTTTTTTCCGTCGATTTTTAAATTATTTTCTTCAATCTTGATGTCATGTGGGAAAATTCCATGGGTGGAATCGTATTTCAACATGTAAGCTAAATAATCCGTTTCTTGCAGATCATTGATACCAACAATTTCAATTTCTGGATGCGAAAAAGCTACACGAAATGCCAGCCTACCTATTCTCCCAAATCCATTTATTGCAATTCTCACCATTTGTTCAGGATTATTCTTTCACAAAAAAGCTTCTGTAGGTTCCATTTTGTCCTCCTAGTTCTAGGTTATACCAACCTTTTGCTAATGAACTAATATCAATTGAACCAGATTCAGGGGAGAAGTCCTCAATAATTTGAACAATTTTCCCATCTGTGTTGATGATTTTAATGGAACACAATGAAAACTGTTCATTCGGAACCTCCACTTTTATAAAATCATTTGCAGGATTTGGATAAACGATTAGTTGTTGCGCTAACTCATTTTCATATAGTGAAGAAGCAGAAGTAGTACAGGCGCATTTGTTTTTCGTTTCAGATGTATTTACGGTTTCTGGCGCCTTATAATTGAGCTTTACCCAACATTTTTGACCCAATTGATTTCCAGTTGCATTTTTGATGCGAACAGTCAACCATCCGCTATAATTCGGAACAATAGAATCTAAAATTGTCCCGGACATACTTACAGAGTCAATAATTCCGCAGTCTGCATTCAAATATTGAACTGTAATAGGCAAGGTTGGATCAGCAGGATAAAGTTCTAAATTCATTTGTTGACCTGATTCCACATAAATTTTACCTACTACTCTGCAATCTTCGCTATTATCAGGAAGACGTCCGCCTTGTTGAAGAGAAAGTGGATGATTATCACCTAAATCATCTTCCATTTCCCATTCTTGGGTAATGCGATTGGATGTAAGGACATAATTTTCTGAAATACCTTGAGGCGCCCAAACACAATATCCTCGTCTTCCAGCTCCCGCAGTTCCATCGCATGGTGGAACTGAAATCGAAACCTTTCCACCATTTGAAACCGTAACAGTCGTTGTTCCATTGGCTCCAGAATAGTCTTTTAAAACGGTACCATCGGGCCATGATGTTTGTACATTACTTAAATTCTGCCAGCTCGACCAATTATCATTTACAGCGATTAATGCTTTTGCTTCGCGTTCAATTACAAGTGCATCACCAGCCTGCCATCGCACCAAATAGGCACCTTCTTTAAATCGCAAATTTTGATGACACCAAATCAAATTTTCCAAATCACTGAATACTGGTAGTTCGGTCGTATTGGATGGATCATGCGTAAAACGATTACTGTTGTATCCAATATTAAATAAATCTTCAAAATATACT
>CANHJY010000226.1 GCA_947461185.1 Flavobacteriales bacterium | reverse complement strand
TAGCAGTTGATTGATAAGTGATAACTAATTTTGGGTGCAAATTTTGGTTAATATGATCCGTTGAACAGAAATTCATTTTTCGGTAATAATTTTCATTCTGAAGTTGCATCATAAATCCAAAGCTATTATTCATGTCTAAAAGCATATCTTTTACTAACAAAGTAACATCAATATCTAAATAATCTTGTTGGGGGTTTGAAGTGCCAGGAACACTTAAACAATTTGTTGAAGATGTACTTGGCATTGTGTTCCAAGTAACAGTTGATTCATTCCAGCTAGAAGTTATTCGTTTAATGTAAAAATCATTTGATCCGCTTAAATCTGAATGAAATCCTGTTCCAGCATCTACATCCCTTGCATAAAGCGATAATTTAGCATTTGAAATAGTTGAATTTGCTGGGATTTGAGATAAATCAAATTCAATTATACTTCTTGTTACTCCCGTTACACTACTCCAAGTCCAAGCTGCAAAAAGAAATTCTTCATCGTTTCCAAAATTGTTATTAGCTTGGGCGCTTACCCCATGTAGCATTGCATCTTTTCCTGAAAGGGCATCAGGTTGTAAAGTTAGAGTTTGTTGGGCAGAACAGATGAAACTAAAAAAGAATGATAATAATCCAATAGTAATTTTTGTTTTCATAAATTAAAGTTTTGTTAATGAATTAATTTTTTTAGCAAAAGTAAAGCATTTTATACTGTAAAAAGGACCGTTTATTAAGTTTTTATACCATTACATTGATGTGAAATTTATTTTTTAAAATCAAAGACTCAAAACAAACTTTAAAAACAAACTATCTTCACTTTCTGAATATTTATTCAGATAAATTCCATTTATTAAGAATTTCTATAAGTCTTTCTTATTCTGAATTTATGATGTTTCTGATATTTGTTTAAGATATATTTCAATTAGAAACTAATACGAACATAATTATTTTATTGAGTAAAGTAAGTTTATTATGATTAGGCTTCTAAATCTAAAATTTAGTGAAAAAGTCAATTTAATAATTAAAATCAGGAAATAAGATAAGAAATAGTGGATGATTATGTTAAAATGACAGTCAATAAACTTTAACTGTTCGCTTCTTTTTCTTTATCTTAGCCAAGCTTTAAGCTTAATAAATTGATCATGGAAGATAAAACATACTATAAGCCAATCAACAATGTACGTATTGTTACTGCAGCGGCATTATTTGATGGGCACGATGCGGCTATAAATATCATGCGTAGAATTATTCAATCTACTGGCTGTGAGGTGATTCATTTAGGGCATGATCGTTCAGTGGAAGAGGTGGTTGACTGTGCTATTCAGGAAGATGCTCAAGCTATTGCAATTACTTCATATCAAGGTGGTCACAACGAGTATTTCAAATACATGCGTGATTTGTTGGATCAAAAAGGTGCTCCTCAAATTAAAATCTTCGGTGGAGGAGGTGGTACTATTCTTCCAAGTGAAATTGCTGAATTACAAGCTTATGGTATAACTCGTATTTATCACCCAGATGATGGGAGAGAAATGGGACTTCAAGGAATGATCAATGATTTGATTCAGAAATGTGATTTTCCTGTTGGAGATAAATTGAATGGTGAGATTAACCATTTAAAAGAAAAGAGCGTTCCAGCAATTGCTCGTGTAATTTCTGCGGCTGAAAATTTCGCTGAGTCTGCTGCATCTGTTATGGATGAGGTGAGAGCGATGTCAAAAGCTGTTTCTATTCCAGTTTTAGGTATTACAGGTACTGGTGGTGCTGGTAAATCTTCTTTAGTAGATGAACTAGTGCGTCGTTTTTTAATTGATTTTCCAACAAAAACAATCGCTGTAGTTTCAGTTGATCCTTCTAAACGTAAAACAGGTGGAGCTCTTTTAGGAGATAGAATTAGAATGAATTCTATTAAGAATCCTAGAGTTTATATGCGTTCTTTAGCAACTCGTCAATCTAATTTAGCTTTGTCGAAACATGTTTCTGAGGCTATAAATGTGTTGAAAGCAGCTGAATATGATTTGATTATCCTAGAAACTTCTGGAATAGGTCAGTCTGATACGGAGATTTTAGATCACTCTGATGTTTCTTTATATGTGATGACTCCAGAATACGGTGCAGCTACACAATTAGAGAAAATCGATATGTTGGACTTTGCCGATGTAATTGCATTGAATAAGTTTGACAAAAGAGGTGCATTAGATGCGCTTCGTGATGTTCGTAAACAATACCAAAGAAATCATAATTTATGGGATGCTTCTGTAGATTCAATGCCGGTTCATGGAACCATCGCTTCTCAATTTAACGATCCAGGAATGAATACTTTGTATAAAGTAATCATGGATAAAATGGTTGAAAAGGCGGGTGCTGATTTGCATTCTACTTTTGAGATTACACACGAAATGTCTGAAAAGATATATGTGATTCCACCTGATAGAACACGTTATTTGTCAGAAATTTCTGAAAACAACAGAGCATATGATAAATGGGTGAATCAACAAGTTGAAGTGGCTGATCGTTTGTATGGAATTACAAAATCAATCGAATCTATAAAAGCGACTGATTTAGAAGATAAAGACCGTTTAATTAAAGGTTTAGAAGAAGCTTTAGAAAAAGAGAAATTAAATTTCGATCCTAAAAATTGGGCGTTGATTCAGGATTGGGATGCTAAAAAACAATTATACAAAGATCCAATCTTTAAATTTAAAGTGAGAGACAAAGAATTGTCTTTACAAACTCATACAGAATCGCTTTCTCATTCTCAAATTCCAAAAGTAGTAACTCCACGTTACAAAGGATGGGGTGATATTTTGCGTTGGATTTTACAAGAAAATGTGCCTGGTGAATTCCCGTATACTTCTGGTTTATTCCCTTTCAAGCGTGAGGGGGAAGATCCTACTCGTATGTTTGCGGGTGAAGGTGGGCCAGAAAGAACGAATAAGCGTTTCCACTATGTAAGTTTAGGAATGCCTGCAAAACGTCTATCTACAGCATTTGATTCGGTTACTTTATATGGTAATGATCCTGATTTAAGACCGGATATTTATGGTAAAATTGGAAATTCAGGTGTGTCAATTTGTTGTTTAGATGATGCTAAAAAATTGTATTCTGGATTTGATTTAAGTCATCCAATGACTTCAGTTTCAATGACAATTAATGGTCCAGCTCCAATTGTGTTAGGGTTCTATATGAATGCTGCTATTGATCAAAATTGTGAGAAATACATTATTGAGAATGGTTTGCAAGCTGAAGTTGAGCAAAAAATCGAAGCTATTTATAAAGAAAAAGGAATACAAAGACCTCGTTATCAAGGAGATTTACCAGAAGGAAATAATGGTTTAGGTTTGATGTTACTTGGTGTTACGGGTGATTTGGTTTTACCTTTGGATGTTTATAATGCAATCAAAGCGGATACGTTAAAACAAGTAAGAGGTACGGTACAAGCGGATATTTTAAAAGAAGATCAAGCGCAAAATACGTGTATTTTTTCTACTGAATTTGCGTTGAGATTAATGGGCGATGTTCAGCAGTATTTTATTGATAATGCTGTTCGTAATTTCTATTCTGTATCTATTTCGGGGTATCATATTGCTGAAGCAGGAGCGAATCCAATCACACAATTGGCTTTCACACTTGCAAATGGATTTACATTTGTTGAGTATTATTTAAGTCGTGGTATGGATATCAACGATTTCGCTCCAAACTTATCATTCTTCTTTTCAAATGGAAT
>CANHJY010000225.1 GCA_947461185.1 Flavobacteriales bacterium | reverse complement strand
TATATATGCTGAAAAACGTCGTCCAAAAATTGAAGAGTATCAAAATTATATTTTCTTTTCGATTCGCTCAGCATTACCATCCTCAGATACAGAAGCAATTTTGAACCAAGAGCAAATTAGCTTTATTTTAGGGAATAATTATTTAATTTCTTTTCAATCTAAGTCTTCAGATCATTTTTCTGATGTAAGAGACCGAATAGAAAAGAAACGAGGAAAAATTAGATTAAAAGGACCTGATTTTTTACTTTTTAGAATGTTAGAAGCAATAGTTGATAATTATTATGAAGTGCTTGAAGATATTACCGATGCGATTCAATTGTTAGAATTAAAAGTTTTACGTTCGGCTAATAGTGAAAATCTAAAAATGATTGAATTCGAAAAAAGAAAATTAGTAGAGTTGAGAAAAATCGTATTACCGCTCAAAGAGGTGACTTTTCAGTTGGAGAAATTACAAAGTCCCTTTTTACAAGTTGAAAACAGGCACTATTTTGCTGATTTAAAGGAAAACTGTTTTGCAGTTTTGGAGGAAATTGAAGCGAATAAACAAATTCTAGAGGGTATGGCTAATCTTTATTATGCGGTTCAAGGCCAGCGCATGAATGAAATTATGAAAGTTCTCACTGTTGTAAGTGCTATTTTCATACCCTTAACTTTTATAGTTGGTGTATATGGAATGAATTTTAAGTACATGCCTGAACTAGAGTATCATTACGGTTATTACACGGTCGTTGGCATAATGTTTACCATAAGCGTAACGCTACTCATCATTTTTATCAAACGCGGGTGGTTAAAGCGGAATCATTAAAAGGACCATTTGAAATGATTACAAAATAGGTCCAGCATTTACAATTGAAGCATCTGTTTCATTCGCAAATTTTTCGAAATTCTTTATGAACTTAGATGCTAAATTTTTTGCTGTGTCATCGTAAGATTTTTTATCCGACCAAGTATCTCTCGGATTTAAAATTTCCGTGGGTACGTTTTCACATTGTGAAGGCACTGACAAATTGAATATAGGTAAATTGATGTAACTTACATGCTCCAATTTACCCGTTAATGCGGCTGTTATCATTGCACGTGTGTGTGACAATTTCATTCTACTTCCTACGCCATATGAACCACCAGTCCATCCTGTATTGATTAACCAAACGTTGGTTTCAGAACCATTCAATTTCTCACCAAGAAGTTTTGCGTATTTAGCAGGGTGAAGCGGTAAAAAAGCAGCTCCAAAACAGGCTGAAAATGTGGTCGTAGGTTCTGTAATTCCTACCTCTGTACCAGCGACTTTTGCCGTGTAACCCGACATGAAATGATACATAGCTTGCTCTTTCGTTAACCTAGAAATTGGAGGAAGTACACCAAAGGCATCAGCTGTTAAAAAGAATATGTTCTTAGGTGAACTTCCAATTGATGGGCTTGCAATATTATCAATGTATTGAATAGGGTAGGAAACACGCGTGTTTTCAGTTATAGAACTATCTGTGTAATCTGGATTTGATGTGCCTTCGTGAAAGCCAATGTTTTCTAATATTGCTCCAAATTTAATAGCATCAAAAATTTGAGGTTCTTTTTCCCTGGTTAAATCAATAGTTTTAGCGTAGCAACCACCTTCAAAGTTGAAAACTGTATTTTCAGACCAACCATGTTCATCATCACCAATTAGTCTTCTATTTTCATCAGATGATAAAGTTGTTTTACCTGTGCCTGATAATCCAAAGAAGATGGCTGTGTCGTTTGTTTCATTACCAATATTTGCCGAACAATGCATGGATAAAACGTTACGTTCATGAGGAAGAAGGTAATTTAATACTGAGAAAATTCCTTTCTTTATTTCTCCAGTATACCCTGTTCCACCAATCAATATCATCTTTTTAGTAAAGTTGATGATGGCAAAATTATGTTGACGTGTTCCGTCAATCTCAGGATCAGCTTTGAATCCTGGAGCACAAACGATATTCCATTCAGGTGAGAAATTTTCTATTTCTTTCTCATTCGGTCTTAAAAACATGTTATAGGCGAACATATTTGACCAAGGGAATTCTGTAATGACACGAATATTTAATGCAAATTGAGGGTCAGCGCAGGCGTAGGCATCTCTAACATAAACATCTCGTCCTGAAAGATAAGCTTTCATTCTGTTGTAAAGCGCTTCAAATTTTTCGGAATCGAATTTTATATTGACATCACCCCACCAAACACTTTCAGCTGTTTTATCATCAAAAACTACGAATCTATCTTTTGGAGATCTCCCAGTAAATTCTCCGGTTTCAATTGCCAAAGCACCAGTTTCAGTTAATACCCCCTGACCACTCAATATAGTTTCTTCGCACAATTCTGCAGGTGATAAATTCCAAAATTGGTCTCCAAGGTTTTCTAATCCTATAGATGACTTCAAATCTGCGTTTTTTCCTTGTTTACCGAAAATTCCCATATGCATTTGTTTATTTAGCCTTTATTTTCGGTCAAAATTAGATTTTAACAGCAGAAATTGAACCTATTTTCATTGAATTTTACTCACAAATTACGGGCATTTGTTGATAAGTAAATGTGTGTAAAAATGACACTTAGTTTGATTATACAAGCGAATATAATGCTTCAATAGCGTCTTGAATATTCTCACGAATTTCTTTAATATTCGCATCCATCATGTAGCAAGGCGCTGTTACGATTTTATTTTCCTTGTCAATTTGAATTTCTCTAATTGATTTCATTTCTGTTATTGCACCAACACTTTCAATACCAGAATTGAAGGCCTTAATGTCATAGTGGGACTTTTCAATATCTGTTCCTATTGTCAAATTGGCTATAATACCTGAATCCTGAAGTGCTTTTGCGACTAAAATGGGACTTACACATAACGCAGCGATGGGTTTTCCAATGTTTATTAAATTGACAAGAAGCAATTTAACTTTAGGATGAATATTTCCACTCGGGCCTTCAAAAGCCCAGTTTGAAAAATTTTTAGCACTTCCGAATCCACCAGGAATAACTAAGGCATCAATTTCAGAAGGTTGAATGCTGCTAATTTCTCTTATTACTCCTCTTGAGATTCTTGCTGCTTCAATCATCATATTTCTTGATTCATGCATTTCCTCACCAGTCATATGATTGATCACATGATGTTGGTTTTCATCAATGGATATACAAATTGCTTGGGCACCAAGTTCTTCAATTGCTAAAAGTGTCAGAACAGTTTCTTGAATCTCAGCACCGTCATAAACACCACAGCCTGAAAGTAATACACCGATATTCATCAATTTAAATTTATGGTTTTACATAAGTGTAGGAAATGGAATTATCCCAACCTTTAAGGTTGAGTATAATTTCGCTTCCTGGTTTTTTTTCATTGGAGAGATTTTCAATGTTAAAGAAAATAGTGTCCGTAACGAGCATTTTACATAAGTCGTTATTTCCGTTATGTAATAATTGAATACTGCGTTGTGGCGGAAATGATTTCATCACACTTGTTGACCCAGCCAACTGAAATTCATGTGTACTGCATCCGCCACCATAATTTACAATTAAACTCATCGTGTTTTCGAATATGGAAACTTCCACTATATTGAAGGGATCGTCGAAGGGATCGTTAAAATCATTAATTATTTCATCTGTTAAATAGGCAGTATTTTGATAATCTGTTTCACCATTTGAAATGGGTTCTGTTTGTTTACAGCTCGATAAAAGGAACGCGATAAGTATCGGAATAATTAGAATTTTCATTTAGGATGTTTTAAACAAAAATAATGTTTTAACAAAATGAGCACATGTATAAAT
>CANHJY010000224.1 GCA_947461185.1 Flavobacteriales bacterium | reverse complement strand
ACATCGTTATCGCCATCATTATTAGGTGTAAATATGTTTGGTATTTCGAGTTGTTCTTCAAGATTAACAAGGATGTATGGATCAGGATAGTTTTTAATATTCCATGAGTTGGTATTTATCTCTGAATAGTTTGCAGATAAAACAGAATTTGAGCCTTGCATAGCATTCCAAATGTTTTCCCAATTTGCTGATGCACTCCACGCGCCATCGTCGTTATTCGAATAAAAAATACTTAAATCAACATTGTCAGTTCCCAAGTTCTGAACTATTGAGTGAAAAAATAAAGCATTGGCAGCGTTGATACTTCCATCAGTTATGGTTCTATCGTAACCATCCAAGTTAGCATCGTAATTGTTCAGTCTTACACCAAATTCATTGTTGTTTCCAGATGTTGGTGTGATTACAACAGGTCTATATCTCAATATGCCATCGCTTGAACCCACCGGAAATAAATAAGATGAAGTGGAATTGGTTTTTCTATTGAATGTTCCTGGTTGAATACTGCTTACGAATCCTTCTTGCCCGAAAATAAGGCTATTGTTGACTGCATTCAATGAAGTATTATTTACAGTAACTGAATTGGATTGGGTTTCTAATTCTCTATCGTTAATGTTTAGAACACCATTATTACTAATAAAAACATCGCAAGAAACTAAAGACTTTTTTCTATCGTTTACTGAACCAAATCCTGTTAAATTAAGGTTGTTGAATGTCGTTGATACGTTTGAATTCGACTTAATTAATTGTTGGGTGTTTCCAAATAATTCAACGGTACTTGCTCCACAGTTAAATTGTGCGTCATTTACCCAATCTTGTTCAATTTTATAGTTGCCGTTTCCTGAAACAATTGCATTGGAATTAAATGTAAAGTTGCCGTTTTGAGGGAAAGTTGAATTTTTAGTTACTGTAATGCTACCTTCATTATTCAGTTGGGAGTTATTTCTAATTTCTATACCCCCATTTGAAAAAATTACAGATCCAGAAGTACATGAAAACAGACAATTATCTACTACAACTATTTGTGAATAAATGTTTTGAAGGGATGATATTACTATAAAAGTTAAGAGATGCCTTGTCAATAACATTGTAGATCAGTATAATTCTGCGCAATATAGTGAATTTAAGTAAATTAAAATGATCAATAATATTATTTTTAGTAAAGCTGCATAAAGTATTTGAATTTATTATTTCAAGTAAAAATCGTTACTTTTGAATTAAATTAATCGATTTTCTAGGATGACAATTACACACTCAAAAGAAGCGACTTTAGAGCAGGCGATAGAATTAGGTTTGAGAGCGGATGAGTTCTCAATGATTAAAACCATTTTGGGTAGAACTCCCAACTTTACGGAAACAGCCGTGTATTCTGTTATGTGGTCCGAACATTGTTCCTATAAGAACAGTATTCTTTGGTTAAAAAAATTACCTAAGGACGGTCCACACATGCTTGTTAAAGCAGGTGAAGAAAATGCAGGTATTGTAGATATTGGTGATGGTTTGGGTTGTGTTTTTAAAATAGAGTCTCACAATCATCCAAGTGCACTCGAACCGTATCAAGGAGCGGCGACTGGGGTAGGCGGTATCAATAGAGATATTTTTACAATGGGTGCAAGACCTATTGCGCAATTGAATTCATTAAGATTTGGGAATATCGATAAAGACCGTACAAAATGGTTAGTTAAAGGTGTGACCAAAGGAATTGGAGATTATGGAAATGCTTTCGGTATTCCAATCGTTGGAGGTGAAGTATTTTTTGATGATTCTTATAATACGAATCCATTGGTGAATGCATTTTCAGCTGGAATTGTAGATGTTAAAAAGATAATTTCATCGAAAGCTCAAGGGCCTGGTAATCCTGTTTTTATTGTTGGCTCAGCCACAGGAAAAGACGGAATTGCAGGTGCAGCATTTGCATCTAAAGATATTACTGAAGACTCAGCTAATGATTTGCCTTCTGTTCAAGTTGGTGACCCTTTTATGGAAAAGCTATTGCTCGAAGCAACTATGGAATTAACACAAACTGATGCTATTCGAGGAATGCAAGATATGGGTGCGGCAGGAATTACTTGTTCAACTTGTGAGATGAGTGCTGCTGGAAACGTAGGTATGGATATTCACCTAGATCGCGTTCCAACTCGTCAAGCCAACATGTTGCCTTACGAAATTTTACTCTCGGAATCCCAGGAAAGAATGCTCGTTGTCGTTGCAAAAGGTCAAGAACAAAAGGTGAAGGAAATTTTTGATAAATGGGATCTCCATGCAGAGCAAATAGGGGAAGTTACTGCTTCAGATCGTGTTCGTTATTTCATGAACGGAGAACTTGTAGGCGATGTACCAGCTCAATCATTGGTTTTAGGAGGTGGAGCTCCACAATACCAAAGGGAATATCGTGAGCCGGCTTATTATCAGGAATATAAAAAATTTAACATCGATCAAATATCTCAGCCGAATGATTTGAAAGCGGTTGCTCATAAAATGGTTCAATATCCAAATATAGCATCAAAAAGATGGGTTTATGAACAATACGATTCTATGGTGGGCACAAAAACGATGACCACCAATAAGCCATCAGATGCTGGAGTTGTCAATATTAAAGGAACATCCAAAGCATTAGCAATGACGGTTGACTGTAATTCGAGATATGTTCATGCTGATCCGGAAGTGGGTACTATGATTGCAGTTGCTGAAGCAGCGAGAAATATTGTTTGTTCAGGTGGTGAGCCTAGTGCAATTACCAATTGTTTGAATTTTGGAAATCCTTATAATCCTGAATCTTATTGGCAGTTCGTTGGTGCGATAAAAGGAATGTCTAATGCCTGCTTGAAATTTGAAACTCCTGTCACTGGTGGTAATGTTTCTTTTTATAATCAAACAGTTACGAATGGTGTTGAGGTTCCTGTTTTTCCAACCCCTACAATTGGAATGATTGGTATAATAGAAGACAAGGATACGCTGATGACCCTCGATTTTAAACAAAAAGGAGATTTGATTTTTGTTGTTGGGGAATCTAAGAATGATATCGCTTCCTCTGAATATTTGACAAGTTACCACGGCATTAAAGCTTCGCCCGCTCCTTATTTTAACTTAGATGAGGAATATGCAATGCAACATGTGTTGAAAGGGCTAATAAAACAAGAGTTAGTTAATGCAGTCCATGATGTCTCAGATGGTGGTATTTACATTGCCCTTGTGGAAATGTCTATTCCAAGAGATTTGGGTTTTGATATTGTAACAGATTCTGAAATTCGTGAAGATGCATTTCTTTTTGGTGAAGGTCAAGGAAGAGCACTAGTAACAGTTAATGAAGATAAAGAATCAGAATTCCTTGAATTCATGGTTGATACAGGGGTAAGTTTTACCCTGCTTGGTCATGTTACAAAAGGTAAGTTAATGGTAGATGATGAACACTACGGCTTTATTGCTGAAGTAAAAAATTTATACAATAATGCGCTGGCAATTAAGTTAGAGCAAAATTAATTAATGAATGGAGTATAATACTACAAGAGGGAAGTTGATTCTTCCAGAATATGGAAGAAATGTACAAAACATGATTCGTCATGCGATGGAAATTGCTGATAAAACCGAAAGAAACAGAGCTGCACAAGCGATTATTGAAGTTATGGGTCAGTTGAATCCACATTTGCGAGATGTAGATGATTATCGACATAAACTTTGGACGCATTTGTTTGTAATGTCAGATTTTGAATTGGATGTAGACTCTCCTTATGAAATACCGAGACAAGAAGTGCTTAATGAAAGGCCTCAACTTATGGATT
>CANHJY010000223.1 GCA_947461185.1 Flavobacteriales bacterium | reverse complement strand
GGATGCGCCCAATCATAAATGTTTCGATTTGCCCAGTTAATGTTCATCCAGTCTATACCGAAAGTGTTGTCCATAACATATTGAATCAACATCAACTTATCATCCGAAGGTCTTTGGTAGAGGTAAAAATTATTTTTGTTGAAGGAATGGCCGTCCCAATGACCGCAAAGTACCTCAAATGCAAGTGTTTTAAGATATGAATCAACATCTAAAACCTCTTGAATTGCGCAAGGAAAATCGTTGTTTGAAGCGTTATTCAAGACATTAAGAAAATTTATCAAACCGCTGTAGTCATTCGTTGATTCGTTTGTTTTAAGTTCATACAAGTTGTAATAGTTTGATGGATTGCTACCTAAATAAGTTAAATCTGCACCATAAGATGACTTGTAAAGGTTTCCGTTATCATCATTTGGAAAACGCTTTTGAATAAACTCTTCGTCAATATGTTCAACATTAAGGTATAGTCCTTTGTATTCATTATTGATGAATAATTTGACATAACTATTTCTTGGACTAATCAAATCCCCCGACTTTAATAGGTATGCTGACAAATAGGATCTTAGTATTGATGGGTCGTTATGTTCCCCATTCAAGTTCATTTTTTCAATACCATTCCACTGCTGCCCTTGAACGAACGAATTAAAAGAAATCTTAAATGATTTTTTATCTGCATATCTCGATGTATTACCCCTGAGTCGAAAACCAATATTTGAAACAGTATCATTCCATGTTGAACTTTGATAAATAAATTGAGCCGGGTATTCCGTGTTGGATTCTAAACTATCATTGTTTAAAATGTTTCCAATAAATATGGGATCGATATTGATATAAACAGATGCTACTTCATTTTGAAGGAATGCAACATTATCCATTGGATGAATGATTTGAGCTCGAATTCCTATTAATGGTAAGGTTAAAAAAATAACCCAAAAAAATGTAGAAAATATTTTTGTGAACATTTGCATTTTACCCACTACAATACTTAATGTTAAAATTACACTTAGATTCAAAGGTAATCAATTTATGTTTAGTGTTTCTGCTCCTTATGTTATAAAAGAAACGTTTTGAGGTATAGCCTTTTGGCAATTATTTCTAAATTTGATTAAGGTGAATTTTAAAATGCTAAGAACATTAAAAATACTTTCCGTTTTATTGTTACTATCTGGTCTTTCGTTTGCGAAAAAGGATGTGATATTTACTATACATACAGATAGCCTGAAAGTAGATTCTTCATCGATAAACGAAAAATGGCGTTATTGTGGGGATCCTTTTTTGATGGACTTGGCATGTGTTGATCAAATTCATGATACGCTTTTATCCATTCCGCTGATCTCAGAAGCAAGAAAGCACTATGGAGTTAGGGATATCATCGGGGCATCTCATGAACAAAAAGTATTAGATTTTTTTCGTGCTGTAGGTAATTACAATGTCAAAGAAGATGAAGTTTCTTGGTGCAGCGTGTTCGTAGGTGCTTGTGCAAAAAATGTTGGTTTAGAATATACCAAATTGGCCACTGCTAGGTCTTGGTTGAATATTGGAGTGCCTATTACAGAGCCCCAACCCGGCGATATTGTTGTTTTTTGGAGAGAAGATCCTAATTCTTGGAAAGGTCATGTTTCGATCTATCTTGGAAAGAATACTGAAACCAATGAGGTATATGCCTTAGGTGGTAATCAAAATGATGAAGTATGTATTCTTACTTATAATTTGGATACGGTTTTAGGTTACAGACGCTTAAATCCAAAATTGAAATGAAAAATCTATTGGTAATTTTTGTTTTTATTGGGTTCAATTCCGCGACATATTCGCAATTTTACAATAGAACCGATAAAAATTGGGGACTTTATGTTTCCGCTGCGCCATTTAATACCGTTTACCTGAATGGCCAAACGTTGAATGCAAATTCCTATCAATTTTCGACGGGATTAATGAAGTTAGTTTACACTGGTATATACCCAAAAATTGGATATGGATACACCCATTTCAAGGATAATAGCAAATACCTCACGTCTGGAAATGGAATTCATAGTATCAGCGCTGGAGTTTTAATTCAAATGAATATTTTCGATTTTGGACAAAAAAAAATAGGAAGTACATGCCACGCAATGAAATGCGGATTAATAATTACTCCTGAATATAGATACGCTTTTTCTAATAAAGCTTTAAAAAATTATGCTTCAGGAGAATTTGCTGGAGAATTCGGTTTATCTTTTCGTCACGTTTCTTCTAGTCCAAGAAAAAAGAATAGAAGCAGAACAAGACATTACGATTTGTATTACAGAAATGGATTTACAAGCTTTTATGAAACAAATGGTTTTGCAGGTAATGACAAGTATATGTCAAAGGAAATAGGATTTAGGGTGCGCTTTGTATTTCATAAAGTCTATGATTTTTTGAAATAATTGACATCAATCAGCTTATTTTCGCTGAAATTTCATTGAACATATGAAATAAAAAAAACCGATCGAAATCGGTTCTTTAAAATTATGCAGCCTCCTTACAAATATCAATCAGCCTTTCTTTCGCCCTTTTGAAATATACGTTGATTTGAGCTTCTGGAATATTGAGTAGCTGTGCCATTTCTCTTCCACTCAAATTGAACATAAACTTATAGGTAATCAACATGCGATCTCTTTTACTCAAAAATTGCATGGCATTCCTGATTTTTTTGATTTCTGACCTTTCTATTTTTTTGTCTTCCTTTTCATTGTTCACGATATTGGGGTGGATCGGAACGATATTCATTTTATCTAATTTACGGATTGCATCGAAACAAAGATTTTGCGTCAGACGATACAACCAAGATTTAAAGTTGCCTTTTGCTGGATCATAATAATCTACCTTTTCAATAGCCTTTAGAATAGCATCTTGCGCAAGATCTTCAGCTAAATGTTGATAGCGGCTTGGTAATGAGCGCTTCGCAACGGCTCTAAAATAAGTCATCTGCTCAGAGATGAGGTGAACATTTGTTTTCATAATTGGGGATGTTTTAACAGTTTCTGAAAACAAATATAAATAAATATTTTAAAGTTGTGCATGCATATTAAAAAAAATATGTTCGCATAGCAAAAAAAAGTTTTTTATTAATTATAAATTACTGAAAATCAATTTATTAAATCTTTTAAATTAATAAATTATGCTTAATATTTTTTTTTGAAAAAATTTTATTTTAAAGGTTTTTCCGAAATAATTTAATCTTCACGAATTATTTATTTTCTAATATTTATGATTGAATAAATCCTAAATGCTCAACAGTAGTTTTTAGTTATTATTTGAGTTTTATGGCGTAATAAGTGATGTTTAAAAAGATATATACAGATTAATAATGACACGGAATCGTTCCAATTTTCGCGAATTAATCAAGAAAATAGATTTTGAACTTTTAACTTATTAAAATTGCTTAATATGAAATTCATTTTAATTACACTTTATTTAATTTGTTGCTCTTATTTATTCTCTCAGAATAAAACTGCAATCGAAACTGAAATTTTCAATGAAATTAACAGTTATCGAGAAGAAATAGGAAAATCAAAATTTATCTACGTTTCCAATATGGTTGAATCATGCAGAGCTCATAGCAAATACATGGGCACAAATAACCTTCTCGAACATGTTAAAAGTTTAAGTCAGGTTGGTGCAAAGGCTGAGATTATTCAAATGAATTATACAGATGGAAGGACTAATGAAGAAATCGCTATAGACGTGCTTGAAATTTTTATTGACTCTCAAGCGCATAAAAAAATTATTGAAGGAGAGTACAGCCAAATTTCAGTTGGT
>CANHJY010000222.1 GCA_947461185.1 Flavobacteriales bacterium | reverse complement strand
TCGTTCATACTGTTTTAATTTGGCGCTCTCATTTGTCTTCGTCAGGCTTAGACTGATGTTCGAAAACTTTAATCTTGTTGTGTGTCAGATTGAGCTTCCCGAATCCTTAAACCAACTCGCGTATTTCACATAATTATCTGCAATGCGCTGCACTTCTCCTTTAAATAATTCAGGTGTTAAAGTTTTTACTTTTTTCGCAGGAACGCCTGCATAAACGCTCCATGCTTCTACGCGTGTACCTTCCAAAAGTACAGCTCCAGCTGCAATAATGCAATTTGATTCGATATAGCAATTATCCATAACAATCGATCCCATACCAATCAACACATTATCTTCTACAGTACAACCATGAACTAAGGCATTGTGTCCAACCGAAACATTGTTTCCAAGTGTTGTTTTTGTTTTTTCAAACGTCGCATGAATCACAGCACCATCTTGTATGTTCACTTTGTTTCCAAAACGGATTGAATTGACATCTCCACGTACTACGGCTGAAAACCACACTGAACATTGATTTCCTATGATTACATCCCCAACAATGGTTGCATTTTCTGCAAACCAACAATCTGTACCATTTTTAGGAGTAAAACCTCTACACTCTTTTATTAAAGCCATATCTCTAAACTTTTTACAACTTACTAAATTAATGAATTAATCTATCAAGGAAAGTAAATCTTCCGACTTCAACGACTTCAAAATTGAAGAATCAGTTTGTATAATATCTGAAGCTAATGTTTTTTTATGTTGTTGCAACTCCATGATCTTTTCCTCGATTGTGTTTGGGGTAATTAATCGAACCGCCATAACATGTTTTTCTTGCCCAATACGATAACATCTATCAATCGCTTGATTTTCAACAGCAGGATTCCACCAAGGATCTATCAAATAAACATAATCTGCTTGAGTTAAATTGAGTCCAGTTCCCCCTGCTTTTAAACTGATTAAAAAGATTCGTATTTCATCATCTTCTTGAAATTCCTCCACAATTTTTTCACGTTTAGTCGACTGTCCTGTTAGATACGCGTATTTTAAGTCGTGTTTTTCTAACTCCGCCTTGATTAATTCAAGCATCCCAACAAACTGACTAAATACCAAAACCTTATGATTGCTATGTTTCTCTAATAATTCCTCCATTAAAATATTTATTTTAGCAGAGCTGTCCCCGTAATATTCTTCTTCACTCAACAATGCAGGTGAATTACAAATTTGCCTAAGTTTGGTTAGGGCAGACAAAACAAACATGGAATCCAACTGTTTTTTTTGAGATTTAGAAGCATTTAAATACTCTTTCATCTCTTTTTTATACGCTTCATACACCTTTCTTTGATCCGGTTCCATGTCACAATACAGCACAATCTCTGTTTTATCCGGCAACTCTTTCGCCACTTGATCTTTCGTTCTTCTGAGTAAAAAAGGATTGATACGCTTTTGAAGTTCTTTGGCTCGTTGATCGTCTTTAAACTTATCAATTGGAATTGAATACACTTCTCTAAATTGTTGCTGCGAACCCAATAAACCCGGACAGGCAAACGAAAGTTGCGCATACAAATCAAACGTATTGTTTTCAATAGGTGTTCCAGTCATTACAATTCGATTGCGAGCTTGCAATAATCGAACAGCCTTATACCTCTGTGAATCTGGATTTTTAATGGCTTGTGATTCATCTAACACCACATAATTAAACGTGTATCCTTTTAATAATTCAATGTCAGACATCAAAGTACCATAAGAAGTTAATACAACATCGAACCCATCCAATAGTGCTAACTCCTTTACGCGATCACTGCCATAAATGGTTTTAACAGTTAAAGAAGGCGCAAATTTGATGATTTCATTCTGCCAATTAAAAATCAGCGATGTAGGTACTACAACGAGGTTCGTTGCTTTTGGGTGTTTCTTTTTTTGATGCATAAAAAAAGCAATCATTTGGAGGGTTTTACCTAACCCCATGTCATCTGCCAAACATCCGCCAAAATTGTACTCATCTAAGAAATTTAACCAATTCAAACCTTCCATCTGATAAGGACGTAAAGTAGCTTTTAAACCTGCTGGGATTTTAATTTTCTCAATGGATTTAAACGCTGCTAATTTATCTTTGTAAAATTGAATTTCATCACTTATTTCATTACTCAATAAAGCATCTTCATAGATCTCATTGATCAAAGAAAAATTCAATTTAGAAGTTCTAATTTTATCCTTTACAACTTCACCAGACCGAAAATAATGCGCAAATTTTGCAATCCATTCGTCTGGCAATAAACCCTGAGTTCCATCCGCTAACTTCACGTATTTCGTTTGATTCTTGACTGCTTTTTGGAGTTGAGAAAGTGTAACACGTTGGTCACCAAACGCGACTCCTACCGACGTCTCAAACCAATCAATGCCACTTGTTACGCTTACATTGATTTTAGCTTTATTATGATTGTATAAATTATTTTTTATTTTATTGAATCCCAATACAGTAACTGCAGTATCCTTCCATACTTCAAATGCATCTAAAAACCATCCTTGTTCCAAAAATTCTCTTTTCGATAAATAATAAAAAGACTGTCCGTATTGCTCCGGAAAATTGGGGTGCTGACGTAACAATACACTAATAAAACGGTCTTCAAAAACAACATCTCTGGGCAATACATAATGTTCTCCAAGCGCATCCGTCAATTCTAAATTCTTCTTTGTAAGAACAGGGATTTCAACATCTTGATACTTCACCACCGGTGTCAACAATATGAAATCATCCGACTCAGATATGTAAAGAATTTTTTCTTTCGTAATATCAGTTTTAGAAGATATTTCTTTATTCTTCAATGGTACTTTTTTCAAGTAGGTATATTCTATTTGAACATTGGTCTCTAATTGCGAAAGCACATTGGATTTAAAATCTTGAAACCCTTTTTCATGTACCAATACCTTTCCGCCATTCACATGAAAAAAATGAATTAATTTAACCAACTGTAAGTCCGTAATTAAATAATAAGATTCTTTATCCTTTAGAAAATAAGTAAATTTTAATGCAATTTGACTCGAGGAAATTTTCTTTCCATCGACCACAATCTGTGGGGAAATTTGATAAAAATTATCTTTGACATCTACTTTAATGCAAAAATCAATGGTAGGGATAGACATTGTAACAGGCTCTATCGATGAAACCGTGATGTTCGAAGATAGTTTAGTATTATGAAAGTACAAAGGTAAATTCATGTAATTTTTTATTACGTATTTTAACGCAATGACATCATCTTCAAAATCATTTTCTCTGTATTCATTTTCTAACTTCATGATTGATGCAAAAAAATGCAACTCTTCAATTTTTGAATGACGCAATATTTCAGATTCTACATTCACACTTGTTAGTGGATTTTTTATACTTATTCCATCTTTTTTAAGTCTAGCGTCATAAAGATTCACCGTCAAAGTGTCAGAATACGTATCAAATCCAACAACAACTACACGCTTTTTCAACTCTGAAGCCGAATTATCTAAAGCGATTAATTTTTGAAAAGATGGAAGTTCTATTAATTCCGATTTCAATTTTTCGCTCTTAGCTTGATCTATTGTTAGCAAACCTTTGTTTTTCAATTTCAACGTTGAATTACCTCGACTATCTGTTTTAAGCTGAAAATAGTTTTCCAAATCAGGCTCATCCTCCAACCCATATCTTTTAGCTATTTCTTGATATTTCTTTCGTCGAAGCTTTGAATCAAAATAAATTAATAAAGATTCAGAATCAATTATACGCGATAAAACTTTGCCTTGGTGCAAACACATTTTGACCTTTGATGTTTTGCAATTGCAATCCAACTCTA
>CANHJY010000221.1 GCA_947461185.1 Flavobacteriales bacterium | reverse complement strand
GGAACATAATTTGACTCCGCCACAGAATTTAAACTAACTCTACTTAAATCCTTTTGTTTTTCAAACTCGTCCCTTTCTACAATATGTCTTGAAGTTACATGATCTATAAGTTGTTCTTCCTCATTGGACTCAAAAAGAATTGGGCCCTTAAAACTTCGAACTAAGTTTAAAACATCATTATAAGCATCTAAACTTACGTCCTTGGTTCTGAGGAGATGAACTTTCATTTTGTTTAATTGGTTATTTTTTATTTCTAAGATCCTTATCTTCAAAGTTATCAAAAAGGTTGGCACTCATAATTCCTGCGGCCTTGGATTTTTCATAATTTCTCATGGAAAGGCTCATTTCTGCCATCACACTATTGTAATCTGACTTATTAAATGACACTGTGTTTTCAGATTTAATATTGAGCATTCTCGAGGTATGAATTGCATCCAAATCTGCTCCCATAAAATTAAATGTCCACTGACCTGTTTGTTCCAACTCCTTAATCATGGAGGCAATCACATGGTAATTGTAATACTTAGATGAATTTTCGTGACCATCAGTCAGAATAACCATTACAACCGAAGCTTTCTGATATGCAATCAATCCCGCATATTTTTCTTGAATGTCTCTTACCGATTTTCCTATGGCATCTAATAATGCCGTGGAGCCGTTAGGCCTGTAAATGTTTCTATTCAAAGGAAGAAGTTGCTCTACCTCACCGAAAGAAAGTACATTTTGCAGCACATCGTCAAAAAAGGTAAGCGAAACGATGAAATCCTGATCAGGAAGCTCTTGTTTTAAATCTTTTAATGTGTTCAATTGTTGATTAAATCCAGAAATTACCTCATTTTCCATTCCGCCCATGGAACCACTTTTATCGATTACGTAGTGGTAGATTGTTTTTTTGTCTTTCATAATTTTTAATTTTTATTTCGCCAAAGCTCCGCATTGCTTTCTCGAAAAAGAAATCTTTGCAAGGTTGCAAACAATACTATCAATCAAGATTCTACACAAATCAAAGCGCAGAGATTTTTAATTTTTCTAAATTGCGATATGAAAAAGCTCACGTTATTCTTTTTGATTTTAACTAGTACTATAAATGCCCAAACCAGTTCCACAATAAATATTGGCGGAGTTGCAAGAAGTTTCATCTACTATACACCTTCATCTTGGAATGCGAACCAGCATGTTCCGCTTTTAATTGTTATGCACGGCTTAACACAGACAGGAGCAGGTTTGATGGATATCACCCAATTCAATCTCATTGCTGAGCAAAATAATTTTATTGTTGTTTATCCGGATGGTGAAAATTTCGCTTGGAATGCCAATATGAATGTATCGGTATCATCAGCTGATGATATCGGATTTATCGAAAATTTAGCTTTGGAATTTCAAAATAACTTTGGAACAGATCCTCAAAAACAATATTTGGTAGGTTTTTCTAATGGTGGTTTTATGAGTCACAAATTGGCTTGTGAATCGTCAATGTGCTTTGCCGCTATTGCTTCCGTATCAGGGAATATGAGCGACACCACTTTTTCAAATTGTCAGCCTCAATTTCAACCAGCCGTTTTGCATATTCATGGCACTTCAGACGCCATTGTACCCTACAATGGTGGAGCTGGAACAGGAGTTTCTGTAGATCAGTGCATTGAAAAATGGCGAATAGTTCTCAATTGTGATCAAACACCAACAATATTAAATATGCCAAACAATAACCTTTTTGATCTTTCCTCACCTCAACGATTTTCTTATTTAAACGGCACCAATGATCTTGAATTGATAAAAATTGAGGGCGGTGGACACCAGTGGCCAGGAATACAAACCTTAATAGGAGGAGCAGGAATAATCAACATGGATTTTTATTCTCCCCAAGTCATTTGGGATTTTCTCAATGGCAAATCTTGTCCTAGCAGTTCTATTGAAGAATCGGTAACTAAATTTCAAATTACTCCGAATCCAACAACAGGAATTTTAAAAGTCACTGAAGGTTCTGAAGTCAACTACGCGATTTACAATTCAGTTGGAAATAAGATAATTCAAGGTGTTACAGATAACGAAATAGATATTCAACATCTTGATATTGGTATTTACTTCATTAGAATCAATTCAGCTCGAACTATTAAAATAATGAAGCAATAGAGATTCACATTTTCAATTAATTTGCCATTATTTTAAACCTAAAGTGATGAAAAATTTACAATATCTTAACGTTCTGGTTTTCTGTAAGGGCATTTATTCTTACACCTTTGTATGGTGAATAAAATAAATCGTGAATTAAGCTGGTTATCCTTCAATGATAGGGTATTGCAGGAAGCAATGGATGAGAGCGTTCCTTTGGTGGAACGTATCAGATTCCTAGGAATATACTCCAATAATCTCGATGAATTTTATCGAGTTCGGGTAGCCAATGTGAGACGGTCCATGCTACTCAAGAAAAATAAAATTGCCGGTTTCGAAGGATCAGCTGCAGATTTGTACAAAAATATTCGTGAAGTTGTTTTGGAACAACAAGTGAAGTTTGAAAATACTTTTGCAAGTTTAGTTAAGGAACTGGCTGAAAATAAAATTTATCTCATCAACGAAAGAGAAATCAAACATGAAGATATTGATGAAGTTTCAGCTTACTTCCATTCAGAACTGAAACATGTTATTTTTCCAATTGTCTTGGATAAAAAACATAACCTTCCGAAACTGCGAGATTATGCCATTTACCTTGCAGTAAGAATTGTTCTTCCTAAAAATAAAATCAAATATGCATTGATACAAATTCCTAGTGACCAATCGCGTTTTTTGATTTTGCACAGAAAAGGACATCATTTCATCATGTTGATTGATGACATCATCAGATTACATTTACGAACTATCTTTTCAATTTTAGATCCGGTTGATGTTAGTGCTCATACTTTTAAATTCACACGAGACGCAGAATTGGATATAGATGATGATGTTTCAGTAAACTTTATTCAAAAATTAGAAACCAGCCTAAAAGAAAGGAAGAAAGGTGTTCCAGTTAGATTTGTTTATGATCAAGACATGCCGGAAGATGTCCTCCAATTTTTATTGGATTCTTTATCACTAAAGAAGGCTGTTAATACTATTCCAGGGGGAAGATATCATAATTTCAAAGATTTTATAAAGTTCCCTGACTTCTCCAACAAAAAATTCATTTATTCTCCCGAAAAACCTTGTAAACATGAGGTGCTAGAGCATAAAAATGGGTTAATCAATACGATATTACATCAAGATGTCTTGCTTCATTTCCCGTATCAAAAATTTGATTATGTAACAGATTTACTGAGAGAGGCAGCCCTTGACCCAAAAGTAAAATCAGTTCAAATTAATGTATACCGTGTTGCTAAGAATTCAGATATCATGAATGCGATTTTGGCAGCAGCATTTAATGGTAAAGAGGTTGTTGTGGTGATGGAACTTCAAGCTAGATTTGATGAAGAAAATAATTTATATTGGGCTAATAGACTTAAAGAATTTGGCGTTAAAGTCATTTTTGGTGTTCCACATTTAAAAGTTCACTCCAAACTTCTTTTAATTACAAGAGAAAATAAATCCAAAGAAGAACACATCGCTTATATAGGTACAGGAAATTTCAATGAGAAGACAGCACGCATTTATTCTGACATATGTTTACTTACAGGAAATCCAAGCATATCAAATGAAGTTAAAAAAGTATTTAAACTACTAGAGAATAATCTTCAAAGACCCTTTTTTAAAAACCTACTTGTTTCACCAATAAATGCGAAGAGAAGAATAATCGCAATGATTCAGCAAGAAATAGCCAACGCAAAGAAAGGGAAAAAG
>CANHJY010000220.1 GCA_947461185.1 Flavobacteriales bacterium | reverse complement strand
GATTTCATAACACTTGTTGACCCAGCCAACTGAAATTCATGCGTACTGCATCCACCACCATAATTTACAATTAAACTCATCGTGTTTTCGGATATGGAAACTTCCAATATATTGAAAGGATCGTCAAAATCATTAAGTATTTCATCTGTTAAATAGGCAGTATTTTGATTATCTGTTTCACCATTTGATATGGGTTCTGTTTGTTTACAGCTAGATAAAAGGAACGCGATAAGTATCGGAATAATTAGAATTTTCATTTAGGATGTTTTAAACAAAAATAATGTTTTAACAAAATGAGCACATGTATAAATTGGAATAATTATCTGCACTTGCAATTGAATCTTTAAATTTGTAACATGAAAACCAAAACTTGGAAAAAGAATAAAGTGAATGTGGTCACTTTAGGTTGCTCGAAGAATTTATTTGATTCCGAAGTCATGATGGCCCAACTTAAGGCCAATAAATTTGACGTTGAACATGAGGCTAAAACTGACGATTCAGAGATTGTTATCATTAATACTTGTGGATTCATTGATAATGCGAAACAGGAATCAATAGATACGATTTTACGATATGCTGATGCGAAAAATGAAGGTTTGGTATCAAAAGTCTATGTTACTGGATGTTTATCAGAACGATATCGACCTGAATTAGAAAAGGAAATCCCTGAAGTTGATGCCTATTTTGGAACAAGGGAATTGCCAAGACTTTTAAAAACGCTGAAAGCTGATTACAAGCATGAACTTGTTGGAGAACGATTATTGACAACTCCAAATCATTATGCATATTTTAAAATTGCTGAAGGTTGTGATCGCCCATGCTCCTTTTGTGCAATCCCACTTATGCGAGGAAAACACCTTTCAACTCCAATTGAAGATTTGGTGTTTCAAGCGAAGCAATTGGCGGCCCAAGGTGTTAAAGAGTTAATTCTAATCGCTCAAGATTTGACGTACTACGGATTAGATCTTTACCGAAAACGTGCATTATCTGAATTATTGGAAAAATTAGAACAAGTCGAAGGGATAGAGTGGATTCGATTGCATTATGCCTTTCCATCTGGTTTTCCGATGGATGTTCTTGATACGATGCGCCAGTCTGAAAAAATATGTAATTATCTCGACATGCCTTTACAACATGGATCAACAAAAATTTTGCAATCCATGCGCAGAGGCATAACACGCGAAAAAACAGAAGAATTGGTAGCATCGATTCGAGATAAAGTTCCAGGAATTGCATTAAGAACGACATTAATTGCAGGATACCCTGGAGAAACTGAAGCTGATTTTCAAGAAATGTACGATTGGGTGGAAAGAAGCCGTTTTGATCGTTTAGGAATATTTACCTATTCACATGAAGAAAACACGCATGCCTATTCATTGATTGATGACGTTCCCCATGACTTGAAAAAGGAGCGCGCAGATTTAATTATGGAATTACAATCCGGAATTAGTTACGATTTGAATCAATTGAAAGTAGGTAAAAATCTAAAAGTTCTCTTTGATAGGGTGGAAGGTGATTTCTTTATAGGTAGAACGGAGTTCGATTCGCCTGAAGTAGATAATGAAGTCTTAATTAAAAAGGCTTCTGAATATGTCCGATTGGGAGACTTTTCAATGGTAAATATAGAGCGGGCTGATCACTATGATCTATACGGTAAAATTATTTAGAACTATTGACGTTTCGCGGGTGGAAGGTAATGATGGCGTCTCTTAAAAATCTTTGATCCAAATGGGTGTAAATTTCGGTGGTGGTAATAGATTCATGCCCTAACATTTCTTGTATTGCCCTTAAATTTGCGCCACCTTCAAGTAAATGTGTGGCGAAGGAATGCCTGAAGGTATGAGGTGAAATGGTTTTGTTTATTCCTGCAATTTCAGTCAAATTTTTAATGATAGTAAAAATCATTACCCTGGTCAATTGTGCGCCTCTTCTGTTTAGAAAAACAATGTTTTCATTTCCAGGTTGGATTTTCATGTGATTTCGAATGTTCTTGGTATACATTCCAATTTCTTTTTCAACAGTAGGACTAACCGGTACTAATCGTTCTTTATTTCCTTTTCCGATCACCCGAATGAATCCTTCTTCAAAATATAAATCTGAAAATTTTAAGTTGATCAATTCACTGACTCTAATGCCGCAGCTGTATAAGGTTTCTAAAATGGCTTTATTACGATGACCTTCATCTTTACTTAAATCAATGGCTGCTATTAATAGGTCTATTTCCTCGATTGATAAAACCTCAGGTAGCTTTCTTCCTAATTTTGGTAATTCCAACAATTCTGAAGGATCATCCTGAATTACATCTTCAACCAATAGAAAAACAAAAAATTGTTTAATCCCGCTTATGATTCTTGCTTGCGAACGCGCACTTAGCCCCAGATCGAAGAGTTGGGCAACGAAAAGTTTTAAATTATCATAAGATATATTTGTAGGCTCAAAGCCATTTGCTTCGGAAAAATCTTTTAATTTGGTTACGTCATTTTGATATGCAAAAATGGAATTGTCAGCTAAGCCCTTTTCAATTTTCAAGAACGAAACAAAATCCTTAATATAGCGTTCCCAATTGGACATGAATATGAAAATTTTAATCGTCAACGGACCCAATCTGAATTTACTAGGCCAACGTGAACCGCAAATATATGGTAATGTTACATTCGAGGATTATTTAAAGGAATTAAATTCGATTTTTAACTTTCAAATAGACTACTTTCAGTCTAATATTGAGGGTGAACTCATAAATATCATTCAAGAATCAAAACATGATGGGATCATTTTAAATGCAGGGGGCTATTCACATACAAGTGTTGCATTGAGAGATTGTGTTTTAGCAATTGAGGTTCCCGTTATTGAAGTCCATATATCAAACTTGAGCAAAAGAGAATCTTTTAGGCATACCTCCCTTATTTCACCAGTTGCCGTTGGAAGTATAATGGGTTTTGGTATCAGTGGATATCAGTTGGCACTGAACTATTTTGTAATAAATAGGCGTTGATTTAAATCGCTGAATTTTTTAATTTTTTTGATATATCGCGCCCAAAGAATATTACCATTATAGATACCAGATAGGTTTGTTTTTGAGGATGCTTGTTTGAGGGTTTTGCGTTGTTTTAAAAGGCGCTTTAACTGAGTGAATGTTGTCCAGTGTGCGCTAATTATACTCCAAAGATGCTTGAATTCTCCTCGGAGCAAAAATCGAACACCGGCAATACCATCGAGAATTAGTCTATAAAACAACTTTGGAAACAATAATCCTTCGTGATTTTTAATCAACATGAACAGGCTATTTCTAAAGTTAAGAAATGATTTTTTGGGAGAAAGGTAGGGTAATGTACCTCCTCCTACATGATAAACTACTGACTGAGGCACTGCCATGAATTTATATCCATTGCGTTTCAAACGCCAACATAAATCAATTTCTTCCATATGAGCAAAGAAGGTTTCATCAAAACCGCCCATTTCATGGAAAAGTTCCGATCTGATAAGCAGTGCAGCACCTGTTGCCCAGAAAATTTCCATATTCCAATCATATTGCCCATGATCTTCCTCAAATTGATCCATAATGCGACCTCTGCAAAATGGATAATAATTTCGATCTAAAAAACCACCAGCCGCACCAGCATGCTCAAACTGATTCTTATTCGAATATGAAAGAATTTTAGGTTGGCAACCAGCAACTTGTGGGTCGTTCATGGCATCTTTCAAAGGAAGTAACCAGTTTGGTGTTACCTCAATATCGCTATTTAAAAGAAGATAATATTTGGAATGGACTGAGGTACGTCCTAATTCTTGGTAATCTGCTTTTAAATCTCTTAAAAAAT
>CANHJY010000219.1 GCA_947461185.1 Flavobacteriales bacterium | reverse complement strand
TACGACATTGGCAACTTTGGGTATGCGCTATTTTATGATAGTAGACTGGCCTATGAATATTGGGGGTAAACCTAATTTCTCTTATGTTGAAAATATGCTGTCTTTCATACCTATTACATTTGAATTTACCGTGTTATGTGCGGCTCATGGTATGGCAATAACCTATTTGTTAAGAAATAAAACCCTTCCAGGGATGCCAGCTCAAAATCCTGATCCTAGAACGACAGATGATAAGTTTGTTATCGAAATACGTATGTCAGAAAATGATCAGTTTTCAGCTTCTGAAATGGAAAATATGTTAAAAGATACCGGTTTAATAGAGTTAGACCAAAAAGATATTTAAAGAAAATTAATACGACTTTGGTATAAAGGCCAATAACAGTTAAGTCAAATGAAAATGAATAAAAAGACATTAACAAAATTAGCGACACTATTTGTAGGTGTATTTATTCTGGGATCTTGTTCCACAGACCCAAAAAGTCCGGGTTATGAATACATGCCAGATATGTATCGATCGCCAGCAATAGAACCTTATGTGGACTATGGTGAAATTAGAGGTAGAATTAATGAAGATGTTAAAATGAAAATGTCCGCATTGACTCCTCCTGCTTTTACTATTCCATATTATGAAGGTAAGGACTCGGCTTTTGTACAAATGATGTTACCTTACAGAAGAATGCCAGATTCAACTTATGCTAATGTTGCTCCTTTTTATGGATGGACAACTAGTAAGTTCAATGAATATGAATTGGCAAAGGCAGATAAGAATCCGATCTTATTAAATTCTAAAGATTCAGAAGCAACCTTCAAAAAGGGCAAAGAATTGTTTACGGCGATGTGTCAACATTGTCATGGCGAAAAAGGTGATGGAAAGGGTCCAATGGTTTTGAGTGGTGCATATCAAGGTTCAGGTATTCCTAACTACAGCACATTACAGATCGAAGAAGGTCAAATGTTCTATTCCATTTATTATGGAAAGAATAAAATGGGAGCTCATTCATCTCAGTTGAACAAAGAAGAGATTTGGACTTTAGTGCATTATATCAAGCGTTTCCAAGATAAGAATTATGGAAAGTTTGATAAAAATGGAAAGGCGATGTGGGGTGTAAGTGCTGACGCTTCAAAAGAAAGTCAGAGTGCGAAACCTGTTGGAATGTAATTAATAAGAAAATAGCAACGACAAAATGGAATTCACAGTAACAAATAAAGCAAAAACATTAACTATCGTTTTAATTGCGATTGGTGTTTTATTTACATCTATTGGGGTGGCAATGGCCGTTGGTCATGATCATTTCGCAACTCGTTTTTTAGCGAGTGGATTAATTAATGGGTTTTTCTTTATGGCTTTAGGTTTAGGAGCTTTATTCTTTTTGGCTTTACAATATGCCACAGAAACAGGTTGGTATGCATCTGTAAAGCGAGTTATAGAAGCCATAGCAGGATCACTTCCATATGGAATGGGTTTTTTAGGAGTTATTTTGATGGTCATTACCTTTTTAGATGGTGCGCATATTTATTCTTGGATGGATCCAGAAATGTACACTAAAGGAAGTCATCATTATGATGAAATAATAGCAGGTAAGAGACCTTATTTAAATGAAGTTTTTTTCTGGATTAGAACGTTAGTATATTTTGTAACATATTTCTTATTCTTAAGAGGATTCAGAAAGAGATCTTTACTTGAAGATGCTGTTGGTGGAACGGAATTGCATTTCAAAAACTATAAAAGAGGTGCTTTGTTTTTAGTGTTTTTTGCGGTTTTCAGTTCAACATCAGCTTGGGATTGGTTAATGTCTATTGATGTTCACTGGTATTCAACGTTGTTTGGTTGGTATACTTTCGCAGGAATGTGGTGCTCAGCAATGGTGGTTTTAATTTTAGTTACGCTTTATCTAAAATCATTGGGTTATCTTCCAAATGTAAATGATAGCCACATTCATGATATTGGAAAATGGATTTTTGCGACCTCGTTTTTGTGGTCTTATCTATGGTTCTCACAATTCATGTTAATTTGGTTTGCTAATATTGGTGAAGAAGTTGTGTATTACATGAATAGAATCGAAAATTATAAGCTACTCTATTTCTCAATGTTCTTTATCAACTTTGCTTTTCCAATGTTGATATTAATGTCAAGAGATGCAAAGCGAAATGTGAGAATTTTGACATTTGTAGGATTGGTGATTTTAGTAGGTCACTGGTTAGATGTGTTTATTATGGTAAGTGGCGGATCAATGGGGCCAAATGCCTCAGTTGGCTTTATGGAAGTTGGAATGGCTCTATTGATGGCAGGTGTATTTATAAGAATTGTATTGAATAATTTAACAAAGGCTCCACTTACTCCGGTGAATCACCCATTTTTGGACGAAAGTGTGCATCACGAAATTTAATTTTAATTATAGCAACATAAAAATATAGCGATGATTACAAAATTGATTATACTCCTAATAATAGTTCTTGGTGTAATTGCAATAGCGCAATTAATGAGGGTTTATGAGCTATCCTCAAAAATGAGAAAAACAGGTGAGCATGATATCAGCGATAGAGATAATAATCTCAATGGTAGAATGATGTTTATTTTTGTTATCCTACTTTATGTATTTGTTATTTGGTTAATGGCTAAATACGGATGGACAGGTAGAGGAGAAGCTGCTTCAACAATTGGTAAAGAGACAGATTGGTTATTGAATTTGAACTTTATCATCATTTTTGCGGTATTCTTTTTAACCAATACTTTATTATTCTACTTTACCTACAAGTATGTTCGTAAAGCCGGAGTAAAAGCTTATTATTTTCCTCATAACAACAAGTTGGAAATGATATGGACTGTAGTTCCTGCATGTGTATTGGCAGTTATCATTATCCTGGGATTGAAAAAGTGGAATGAAGCAACCAGTGAAAGCGGAAAAGAAGCAATTCGAATTGAATTGTTCTCTAAGCAGTTTGACTGGACGGCTCGTTATGCAGGTGCTGACAACAAATTAGGGCGTTTTGACTACAAGTTGACAACAGATAAAAACGAGTTAGGTATAATGACTTCTCAAACCATTCAATCGGCAATTGAGAACATGGAGCATGGTCCTACTGGAATGGATTCTATTTCACGAAAATTGAATGATAAAAACCTTGTTTTTTCTAAAATTGATCAAGAAAAAATGGAAACGGAATTATCCAGAAAGACAAGATTATTGCGTTTGCTTTATCAAATGAAAGAACATCACGATAAAAAGTTAGATAAAGATGCTGCGGATGATATTATTCAAAAAGACACATTGTATCTATGCAAAGGAAAAGAATACGAATTCAATTTCAGAGCGAAAGATGTAATCCATTCTGCATACTTCCCGCATTTTAGAGCTCAAGTAAACACTGTGCCGGGTTTAACTACGCGTTTTAAATTCACTCCGGATGTTTCAACTGATGAAATGCGCGTAAAGAAGAACAACGATAAGTTCAATTACATTTTAATGTGTAATAAGATTTGTGGTGGAGCGCACTATAAGATGAAAATGCTAGTTGTTGTTTTAGAGGAAGATGCATACAAGCGATGGTTAAAATCCAAAGAAAGTAGCACTTTCGATAAAGTATTTAATGCTGCTCCTGCTGCCGCAGATGCTGATGAAAAGAAAGGCGAAGATGGAGCATCAGAAGATGCAGCGCAGAATGATATGGAAGTTCCTTCAGGGGGTGAAGAAAAAAAGGATACAAGCATAGTTGAACCTAAAACTGCCTATATAGGTAGAAGAGCTTTATCCATATATAATATTGGTTAATCATATTTTTTAACTTTTAAAAACAAAAAAAATGGCGGCTATAACGCACGATTCTCACGGACATCATGATTCACATGCACACCATGATC
>CANHJY010000218.1 GCA_947461185.1 Flavobacteriales bacterium | reverse complement strand
AGGCTTTAATTTGTTATTTCTAGCATTATTAGCAAGTTCATTAACAGCCTTTGTTATACCTACTAAGTTCATTCTATCGGCATTCTTTAATACCGGCACAATCAGATTCCCGCTTGGTAAGGCTGTTGCCATTCCAACATTTATATCTTTTCTTTTTATAATTGTTGTTCCACTCACTGAAACATTAATCATTGGGAAATCCTTAATTGCCTTTACGATTGCTTCAATAAAAATAGGGGTAAACGTAATGTTTTCACCTTCTCTTTTCATGAATTCATTCTTTACAGCGTTTCTCCAATTTACGATATTGGTAACATCGGCTTCAACAAATGAAGTTACGTGAGGGGAAACATGCTTTGACATCACCATGTGATCCGCAATAAGTTTTCTCATGCGATCCATTTCGATGATTTCATCACCTGGGTTCATATTAACAACAGGAGATTTAATGGTGGCTTGTGTTGAAACAGTGTTCTCTTGTGAGGATGGAATAGCTCGTTCAGTATTCGTTGAAACTTGAATTTTATTTTCAGCAACTTTCTGAGTTGAAGATTCTATGTTTCCATTTTTGGATTTCGAATCAACAAAATCTAGAATATCTTTTTTTGTTACCCTTCCACCTTGGCCGCTGCCGTTTAACTTGTCAAGTTCGATTGCAGATACGCCTTCTTTTGTAGCTATACTTTTCACCAGTGGAGAAAAGAATTTTCCGGTTTCACTTTTTAATGAGGATGTATTTGCAAACGAATCAGCCGTTGCCGAAGTGTTGTTCGTCATTTCATTTGGCACGGACGGGGCGTTATTGGCGTTATTTTCGGAATTTGATGTGGATTTATTGTCTTCAGGGCTTGCAGTGCTGCCATCAGTGCTTAAAATAGCTATGACTTCTCCGACTTTGGCTACCTCATCTTTTTCGAATAATTTTTTAACCAAAACACCCGAAAACTCTGAGGGAAGCTCATTATCAACCTTGTCCGTGGCAACCTCTACCAAAGGTTCGTCGATTTCTACAGTGTCTCCAATTTCTTTCAACCAGTTGGTTATTGTCGCCTCAGTTACACTTTCTCCCATTTTAGGAAGTCTGATTTCGATTTGTGCCATTCCAAAAAAATATTAAAATATAATTAGGAACAAAAATAAGGGAAAATTCTATTTTGACAAGGTTAAGAAACTTTAACGGTCAAGAAATTTAAACGATTTCAATACAATTCGAATATCCAAACCGACCCTGTAATCTCGTGCATAGAGTAAATTCATTTTGTCAGTAAGCGATTCGTCCTTGATAATAAGACTGTCACTTGGATTCAATATTCCTTTTTTAATTCGAGGTAATTGGGTCTTATCAATTCGAGAATTGGCATAACCTACAAACGAATAGTTTCCAGAAAATATTTTTAAAAGGTTAATCAATAATTTTCTTTTGTTATCGTAGCACAAAAACAGCAATGGATAAATAATCAATAAAAGAAAGGAAAATGTTAGGTCAAAAATTCTTTTATTTCTTTGACTCGTGGCATTTGAAATAGCGTTTATATTTACCACATACAAATCCCCAGCAGTTTCTATTGAATTACTTCCGATAAGATAGAGACTGTCAGGCTGGGCAATTTTAAAATCTATTTTACTTGAGTCAATAATGGACATCCATGATATAATAGTATTTGCCGTATTGTCTTTTGCACAAAAAATAATCTCATCAATATTGAATATTTGAGTGATTTGATCAAGTTGATGAATACTTCCTATTGCATTTTCTTCTTTAAAATCGTCTAAACAAACCCAATATGTGTCTTCAATATGGGGTAAGGTTTGATTCAATAGTTGACTTACGCGATTAAACTCTTTTTTACTACCAACAATAGCAAATCGCTTAGCATGTTTCCTGCTTAGATTAAATTTACTGCTATAGGTGAAGTGTAAAACTAGTCTACTCATCAAAAAATAGAAGAAAACATAACTTGCTCCGAGTAAAATATATAATCTAGAAAACTGCCATTCCTTTGGCAATAAAGCATAAATAACCAAAATAATTAGCGTACCGAAGGCAATTCCTCTAAAGATATTCCAAAGTTTAATAGGTTTATCATAGCCTCCATTAGTCAGAACACTGATAATCCAAATCAAAGCATAGAGTGGAATGGCTAAATGCAGAATTCTTTCAGGAAAATCAATATTTTCTGCGCTCCATTTATAAGTCAAAATATATAAACCTGCAAGAATTATTGAAAGGTCAATTAGGGGAAGAATAATACTTTTTAAAATTCGAGACATTATCGCAAGGCCGGCACGAAAATAAATGGCGCAGTTAATGAGAAAAGAAAATAGCTTAGCATTCTTTTGAGAAAAATGTTTCTGAGCAAAAATTACCATTGCTCTGTAAAAAACAAAAACATAATTCACCGAACTTTTTTTTGTGCTTTCTCCTTTATAATGAATGATTCTCGTTTCAGGAAAATAATAGTTTTTGTATCCCCCTTTAATAATACGATACGATAAATCTATATCCTCTCCATACATGAAAAACGTTTCATCGAGTAACCCAACTTTATCGAGTGCTTCAGAACGCATTAACATGAATGCTCCACTAAGAATTTGAATTTCATTGGTTTTAAACTCACTCAAATGCCCCAAATGGTATTGCCCAAACCGTTTAGATTTAGGAAATAATTTTGATAGACCAAAAATTTTATAAAATGCCACAGCTGGAGTAGGCAATCCTCTTTTTGATTCGGGAAGAAATTTCCCTTTACCGTCGAGCATTCGAACGCCGAGCCCTCCGGCTTCTTTGTGAGCATCCATAAATTGACAAACCTTGGAAAGCGTGTCTTCCTCAATAACGGTATCCGGATTAAGTAATAAAATGTATTCAGCATCAGATAGTTCAATTGCTTGATTGTTTGCTTTTGAAAAACCTTTGTTGTCCTTGTTTGCAATGAGATTAACTTCAGGAAACTTGTTTTTCACCATTTCTACTGATCCATCAATCGAATTATTGTCAACAACAAAAACTTGCCCGTCTACAAAAGATAGCGCCTCCCTAACTGAATTTAAGCATTGCTCCAAGAAAAATTCAACATTGTAATTAACAATGACTACTGAAATTTTATGTCGGTAATTTTTTTTCAATTAGTTTTTAATTGCAATACAGGAAATTTCAATTCTCACATCCATTGGTAGTTTGGCAACTTGCACAGTTTCCCGTGCTGGAGGAATAGCGTCGAAAAAAGAACCATAAATAGCATTCATTTGAGCAAATTCATTCATGTCCTTCATAAAAATCGAACATTTGACAATGTCGCTTTTCTCAAAACCCGAGGCTGATAATAAGTTTTGAATATTCTCCAGAACTTGGGTTGTTGCTTCTTCAATGGTGTCATTTACCATAAGTCCTGTAAAAGGATTAAGGGGTATTTGCCCGCTTACATACAAGGTTTTGTCCATTAAAATAGCTTGACTATAAGGGCCAATTGGTGCAGGAGCTCCATCAATGCTAATTGCTTTTTTCATATTGCACTATTTGTTTAAAATAAAGATTAAAACCTTCAACACAACTTTATATTATCTTTGTACAAGTTTAATAATTTTAGCTGATTTGGGTGAAAGTAGTGCTTGTTGATTTTTACGATTCCTTCACTTTTAATATCAAACATTATTTAGAAACACTTGATGTTGATGTTCATGTGGTAAAAGATGATGATGTAATTCTTAAAGAAATTGGTGAATTTGATTCAATTATTCTATCACCTGGACCTGGCTTACCAAAGGAGACTAAAAACTTGTTTCCGATTCTCAAGAATTATTCCAAGACTCATAAGATTTTAGGCGTTTGTTTGGGCATGCAAGGAATTGCTCAATTTTTT
>CANHJY010000217.1 GCA_947461185.1 Flavobacteriales bacterium | reverse complement strand
GAGTATCAATTCATCACTACAGCAGCTTGCCGGAGGTGTTGCTGCAATGATTGGTGGATTAATTGTAACCCAAAAAAACACTTTGAGTCCATTGGAGCGATTCGATATTTTGGGTTATGTTGTAATTGTGGTGATTCTGACAAATATCTTCCTTACTTGGAGGGTTTATAAAATCATAAGGGAAAGAAATGTAATTTGATTTTTTAAACCTTTTTATTGAGGCAGCGCAAACTTTTTAGTTTTATAATTTATATTTGACTCTTAAAACCTTTACCATGCGGGCTATTCTACTTTATCTAAATTGCCTTTTCACAAGTTTTGTTTTTTCACAAGGGCTCAATTTTGAAAAAGGGCTGTTGCCAGACGGAGCAATTAGCAATCAAATAGTTAGAACAACAGGCAATTCAACAATTTGCGCCTTTACGAGTGAATCCGGGATTTACAATAGACAAATATTAATCTCGAAATACGATACAAATGGAAATCAAAATTTGATGATCAATGCTTCCACTAGTGGTTATTATAATTGTGCACCTATTGGACTCGAAATTAATCAGGATGGATCATTTTATTTACTATCCTATAACATGCTGTTCTGCTACCCAATTTCCGATTTTAAATGGGTATTGCAAAAGTTTGACGCAACGGGAAATCAACTTTGGACGCGAGAATGGGATAGTCCAAGTTGGAGTTACAGCCAATTTCAAGGACTTACTATCCATCAAGATGAAACCATTGGGTTAAATTTTTTAAATTTAAATAATACATCCGGAATCTTACGTTTAAATAATTTAGGATCAACTTTAGATAGCATCAATGATCAAGCCCTAATAACATATGAAAATGGCTATCTGACTAATGGTAATATTATTGCTGCAGATGCACAGAGTGTTTTTTTATATGACAATCAAGGGAATTTGCTAAATACCTATAATATTCCAAGTGATATTCGAGAATTAAAAGTAAATAATGACTCCATTTTCATTTTAACATTTGATCAAATATATCTATTCGGTTCCGGATTAAATTTAATTTCTACCTCATCAACAAATGGTTACAATGATTTCACAAGACTTAAAGTAAATACACAGCAGGTCAGCTGTTTAGCAGAGGATATGAATAACATTTATGTTTTGTCACTACCACATAATCTAAGTAATTATCAAGCACAAACAATAAGCTGTAGCCATAATATCTCTAGCCCAATGGACTTTGAACAGAATGTTCACCTTTCCCTTGCAGAGGCTTATAATCTTTATAGTGATTTTGCGCTTCGTTTAAGAGACTATGCTTTAAATTCGAGTAATTCCGTCAATATTTCACATGCAGATGCTGGTTTAACAGATCTTATAGTAACTGATGTTCAAGTAGTTGCAGGTCCAAATAGTGAATATCTTGTTAAAATATGGGGCGATGTGGTATTAAAGAATTTTGGAACTACAACAATACAAGATTGCAAAATACTTCATGCACATGGAGCTCCTTTGAATTATTCATGTGGTGAAAATTATTACGATAGCTTATTTACCAATTTAAATCTTTTACCTGGTGAAAGCGTTACTTTAAATCTCGGGTTAATTCATGATAAAGTGGAATACCTTCCGGGTCAACAAACATTGAATTACAATTTGTGCGTTTATACCGCTATTCCAAATGAATTAGTAGACATGACAAACGGTAATGATTTTATTTGTGAAAGTGTATTTTTAGGGTACGCAGCTCTAGACAACTTCTCAAATTTTAACATTCAAATTCAACCCAACCCATCTATTGGAACTTTTGAAGTGAAGAGCGACGCATCCTTGGGGATGATAACGATTAATGATTTAACAGGAAAACAAATCTTCAAGTTGGAAACAGCAGAGCAGAACAGCTTTGTGGATCTTAGCTCTTTTCCAAGTGGCGCTTATCATATCAATATAGAAAATCAATTCGGAAGTTATCATAAACAACTTCTTCTTGTCGATATGTGAATTTTCTAAAAAGTTATTTTTATTCGAATTTAACGTTTCCTATCTTGGATTTGAATCGAAATATCCAATAAACATAAATATCTTCATATGAAAATTTCAATTTTAGCCATTTGTATTTTTTTCTTTAACCTGGTAGCAATTAGTCAAGAACTCTCAGAAGAAGAGCAAAAATTATATGATTTGGTAATGCAATACCGATCAGAAAATGGCCTTCCTGAAATACCGCTATCTTCATCTCTCACCTTTGTAGCTCAAACCCATGTAAAAGATTTAATGGAGAATGACCCAACAAGTGACGAATGTAATTTACATAGTTGGTCTTCAAATGGTAACTGGACGCCATGCTGCTACACTGATGATCATGCGCAAGCAGAAAAGATGTGGTCGAAACCTTCTGAGTTAACCAATTATCAGGGAAATGGATATGAAATCGCAAGTGCATTTTGGAGTTCCAATGATAACAAAATAACAGCGGAACAAGCTTTAAAACAATGGCAAAATAGCTCAGGGCACAATGCCGTGATTATCAATAAATCTGTTTGGAAAAATCATCCTTGGCAAGCCATAGGCATTGGAATTTATGGGGATTATGCCGTAATTTGGTTTGGAGAAGAGTTGGATTCCGCCGAATAATTATTGTATAAATATAAAGTATTCAGCAACAGGTCGCAATTTATCCTTAACTTTGCATCAATGGTTGCATAAGCGACGTTCCGATTTGATAAAGCTGTAAAAGGTCACCTCATTTAGTTTGTTTCTACTTCCATTTAAGCACCCTGATGAAGGGTTTTAATTAATTATTCGATAAATGGGAAGATCACAAGAAACATTCAATAAGAAGGACAAAGAAAAAACTAAACAAAAGAAAAGACAAGACAAGCTTGCTAAAAAGGAAGAGCGTAAAGCCAATCCTAAGGATGGATCTCTAGAAAGCATGATGGCCTATGTGGATGAATTTGGAAACATTTCCGACACGCCAATGGATCCTAAAATGAAGAAAGCTATAAGTGCAGAAGATATTGAAATAGGCATTCCCAAAAGAGAAAATGAAGAAATAGAAACGGTAAGAGAAGGAAAGGTAACTTACTATAATTCAGATAAAGGATATGGATTTATTCGTGATGCCGTGAGCCAAGAATCCATTTTTGTGCATGTGAATGCTGTTTCTGGAACCATAGGAGAAAATGATAAGGTTTCATTTGAACGCGTTAAAGGTCCGAAAGGATGGAATGCAGTGAATGTAAAGAAAAAATAGCTAGACTCCATATTTTTTAATCAAGGCAATTTGTCCTGCATGGTAAGCCGTGTGGGAAACGATTCTTCCGAATGCCTCAGCTAATGTTTTTGTTCCAAATTCTTTTGTTGTAACGTTAATGGTCCAAGCAGCAGATTTTTGTTTAGAAATCACTTTTAAAATTTCCTCAGAAGAGTGACTAAGATAGTTGATGAGTTCAGTTAGACTTATCCATTCCCCATTATCCTTGCCATCAATCAACGTTTGGGCCTTCACATGCAAAGACTCCTCCTTAAAAACATTCTTGGCAAAAAGCAGCTCCACATCGCCAATATGACGCAATAGAAATCCTAAACTGTTTGGACTAGATCCAACGCGCTTTTGTAAATCTTCAGGTTTAATGTCGTCAATTACCACTTGCAAACGCGTTCTAGCTTCTAAATAGCTAGCTGCGAAATATAAAGAACAATCCATTTTTTGCTTTCAAGGTAGGCTGAAGTTTTTTTGAATTGTTAATCAATCAATCAAAACGCTTCGTTTTTCATTAAATGGAAAGATTGTTCCCATTTATAAAACAACCGTTTCCCATTTATTAATGCGAAACCTACTTCTCCCCATACCATTTCTTTTTCAACCAAAACGCCAATTGTACCATTAAAATAAGCGCT
>CANHJY010000216.1 GCA_947461185.1 Flavobacteriales bacterium | reverse complement strand
TGCATTCTCAGCTGATTTTTTATCAAAGGGTCATGCGGCATATTACTGGACGTCAGAAATAGGGTCCAGTTTAAAATCATGGGTATTTGTTTTACAAACAGATTATTCAAAAGGTACCTTAACCGAAGAACGAAGAGAAAATGGGTATAGCGTAAGATGTGTTAAAGACTTCTCTGATATTGGGATGGGAGGCGGTCGTGGAGGGAAGATTGGTAGGGATAACGTGGAATATGATGCAAAAGGCAATAGTGATCCAATGAAAAGATTTCGTTTAAACGATCCTATTCTTGATAATATTGAGATAGACAGAATAGTACGAGTATATTTAAAAATGACAATTGATGAAAACGGACAAATTATAAGTGCCCGTTCTACTTCTAAAACGACGACTACAGATCAAAAAATCATCAATCAAGTTATCAGTGAAGTGAAACGTCAAGTTCGATACAATAAAGATCCAGGCACTTCACCATATATAGTGTATTTAACGGTTGAAATTAACCCACGATGAGGTTATTCATTTCAGGTTTAGTTTGCTAATGAGATGATTTATTACTTAACATCATAGGATTGTACTTTTAGAGATTAATAAATCCTTATTAAAAACAAGTGCTAAAAGTGTTAGAATTCTTAGTGTATTGAGATTTAAAGAAAAAATATTGCCAATGGATGAATCATGGCAATACTTATATTACAATTAAATATATATTTGTGTAAGGCGCTGATTTTAAATTCTGTTAAATTTTAGTTTAATGAAATGGTCAGGTTTTTTTGTTGGGAAAAATAGAAATTCGAATACTGCTACATGATCGGGAAGACTATATTAAACTATGAAATAAAATCCATTATTGGTGAAGGTGGGATGGGAAGTGTTTATCTCGCTGAGCATACACAAATGCATCGTGTTGTTGCTATAAAAGTGCTACTTCCACAATTCATGTCTAGGCCTGAAATCAGGGAACGCTTTAAAAATGAAGCATCGACACTGGCAAACCTACAGCACCCTAATATTGTTGGTCTTTATGACTATCTTGAAGATGAGACGGGTATGTACTTGATCATGGAATATGTTGAAGGAGAGCCCTTGGATGATTATATAAAAAATGTGACAGGTCCAATGCCAGAAGAGCGTGTTGTTCCAATCATCAAAGAAATACTTAGCGCCGTAGGCTACGCCCATAAATTGAATATTGTTCACAGAGATATTAAACCAGCGAACATAATCGTTGCAAAAAATGGTTCAGTTAAAATTCTTGATTTTGGTATTGCTCGAATCATTGGTGATGGCAACAAGAATTTAACTAAAACAGGTACCCAGATGGGGACCATTTTTTACATGTCTCCAGAACAGGTGGAAGGTAAATCAGCAGATTTTCGTTCAGATATTTATTCTCTTGGTGTTACTTTTTATCAAATGCTGACTGGATTAAATCCGTACGAGGGATTGACAACTGAATACGAGGTTTACACAAAGATCGTTCAGGAAACGTTGCCTCCTCCTCAAGAAGTCTATCCAGGAGTTCCAGAGTATTTTTCATCTATTTTGACCAAAGCCCTGGCGAAGACTCCAAATGATCGGTTTCAGACATGTGAAGAATTTTTGAAAGCGGTTGAGACAAAGGAAAAGATTAAACCCATCAAAGAAAGAATGTCAACTCGAATAGCTGAACCTATTCAGACTGGAACTTCTCCGAGTCAAAAAAATAGAATTGCAACATTTATCGGTATTGGATTGGCACTTTTAGCCGTTGTTTTAGTGGTTCTTTTTGTTTTGCCGAAAGATGAGGATGATGATAGGTTTGAGGATAGCGTCGATGAGTGCAAAGGCCAAAAAGGAACAGTTAAAGGATGTCCAGATCGTGATTTTGATGGAATAATGGATAAAACAGATGCTTGTCCTGATGAATTTGGGGAAAAGGAAAATAACGGTTGTGCTGCAGGCAACTAATACTGAATGATTTTTAGAAAATATAATTATTGAAGAATGAACAAATTTAACCGCGCGATACAAATCCCCTTGTTTTTTTATGTCCTCTTTTTGGGAATGGTATCCTTTTCCCAATCTAAAAAAGAAAAAGAATTAATGCGTGCGGGCGAGTTGAAAGATAGCGTTATCCGAATTCTTAAAAAACAAATTGATTCATTATCTCAGAAGACGATTGTTCTCTATTCGAAAATAGAAAGTGAAAAGGAACTTAATCAAAAGTTAAATAGTGAATTGTTAACGATAAATGTCTTTGATCAAACTTGGTCAAATGCAAATCTTCAAGTTAATCAATTAACGGATGGTACCCCAATTGTTTTTGCAGACACAAAAGAAAAATGGGAAGAGTGTTTCCAAAATAAATTGCCTGCTTATTGCATCCATCCCAAAGACTCTACTGGAGAGTTTGGTTTTCTTTATAATATCCACGCCATTCAATCAAAAAAATTGACCCCGGAAGGTTGGCGTATTCCATCGAAAGTTGACATGGAAATACTCGTCAAGAATCTTCAGCTAATGACTTCTGATGGTGCGAAATTCATTAAGTCATCCCGCTCATTAAAAGGACTTCCCAATTGGGAATCTCCAGGATTAGATGTTTTTCATTTTAACTTATTGCCTATTGGTTTCCGATTGAATGATGGAAAGGAATGGTATTTTGGGAATAAAGTTTATTTGTGGTGCAGTTCAAAAAGCACCAGTTACTTGGATTTTTTAGTTGTGACAGATTTTAATGAACTTCCATTTTTATTGGAAAAGGAATTGGGCCAAGAGAATTATGGTCTTTATGTAAGGTGTATCAAATAATTAGTAATTAAATAAGTGTAATATGAATGGGTTTAATAAGTGCGATAACGGACATTTTTACAAAGAAGATTTAACAGCATGTCCTTATTGCCCTGGAGGTAAAGGAGCAGCAAGTAATCCAGCTTCTGTTGATTTAAACAAGACGGTGGTTCCCGGCGGGAATTTAGGCGGTGGTGACACGGTGAAAACAGAGATTTTCGGAACACAGGGAGGAAGTAGTTCCCCCGACAAAACAGAAGTGTTCGGAAGTGGCAATGCGACGGGTGCAAGCCAACCAAAGCGTGATTTAAATAGAACTTACATTGCCGGTGTTACGGATATTGAACCAGGATCGAGTGGGGCAAATGGGGTGGCTGATTCAGCTCCACGTTCTACACGTCGAATCGTGGGGTGGATTATTTCGTATTCATTAGATCCTATGGGAGTAGACTATAGAATTTATGAGGGAAGTAATACTATAGGACGTGATGCTGGAAATACAATTACAATTACGAAGGATTCAACGATTTCTGGAAAACATGTGAATATACTCTACAGACAAGGGAAATTTTGGATAAAAGACGAAATGACTGCCAATGGCACCTATTTAAATGACGTAGATCTTGGAGTTGAAAAACCACATCCTTTAAACGATGGAGATTCAATTCGAATAGGCAGCACAACATTCAAATTTAAATGTAGCGAGTAGAAATCATTGATTATGAAAAGAAATTACATTAGCAGGACTCGTCCTGTCCTAGATTGTTTGTTGCTGTTCTTTTTTATCCTCTCGTCTTTTTTTGGAATAAGTCAAAATGTTGAAGTAGACGTTCGAAAAGTAAACTCAGATAAGTTTCCAGAAGTTAAAGGTAAACTTTGGGTGAGAAATCCGGAAGGAATAAAAACTGAAAACATTCAGTTTTCAGAGGAAGAACGCCCTGTTAAAGTGACTTTTGAAACCTATATAAGTGAAGATAGTCTTGCGAAAAACAAAGCGATATTATTTCTCATTAGAAATACGGCCAGTAACGCTGAATTTAATTGGTACAAGGAGGTCTTGGTAAATGCGTTCAATAGTGGTGCAATTAAACCTGGTGATAAAATCGAGGTTGCAG
>CANHJY010000215.1 GCA_947461185.1 Flavobacteriales bacterium | reverse complement strand
TACTGAAGCACAAATCTGTACTATTGATTATACGCAAACCCAAACAGGTATTTATCCTGATACTTTACCGACGGGTTATGTAGGTCAACCCTATAATACGGATATAACCTTTGTGATGCCATTAGATACGATGGGGTATGATTTCACCAACTTTTACATCATGTCGGTTTCATTGCCAGTTGGTTTGAGTTGGGAGTGTAATAACGTAGCTAATAATTGCAACTACAATCCTCAACAAAGCCAATACGGTTGCGTAAACATTAGCGGTACGCCACTTCTAGCGGGAGTTTATCCTATTTATGTGACTGTAATTGCTGATTTAACTGTAGTTCAAGGTTATCCATTTCAGTTTCAAATTTATATGGAAGTATTACCTAGCAATGTCAGTACATCAAATAATGGCTTCTCTATGACAGGTGCAGCTGGTTGTTCACCTATTACAGTAGATTTCACCAATAACAATCCGGGGCAATTGGCATATGCCTGGGATTTTGGGAATGGAAACACCTCATCTTTAGAAAATCCTGTGCCCCAAGTTTACAACGCTCCAGGCGATTATGTCGTTGAATATACCGCTTGGAATAACTTAGATACCATCGATGTTTATACGCTGACCAATGTTGCCGTAACTTCTATGAGTAATTATGGTGGAGGATTCCCATCCTTTGAAACACCCGATGCTTATTTCATTCTAAAAGAAAATGGCACTTCAATCTACCAATCTAGTATTATTGGTGACCAAAACCCGCCTGTTAATTGGAATACAAGCGTCAACCTGAACCCAGCAAATACCTATGTTATCGAAATATGGGATGCAGACGATACATTTGGGGAAATTATTTTAGGTGCAGATGATTATATGGGTAACCATACCTTAATGCTAACTGGTTGTAACGGATGTAGTGCAGGAACCTCATCTATCAATTATACCATAAATCATCAAATCATTTACCCAAACCCTACGGTTGTGTCGGTTGATACGGTTCATGTTTATGGGTATCCTCCTGTACCTTCTGTTAATTATGATAATGCAACTTTTGTATTGTCGACGCCAGACCTAGGTTATTCCTACCAATGGTACATCAATGATAGTCCTATTAGCGGCGCAACTAACCCGAATTATACCATATACCAATCAGGTGTTTATCACGTGGTGGCAATCAATCAGACAGGTTGCGTGAGCTTTTCAGATACTTTAACGGCTGTTATTTGTGATCCAGATATTATTCCCGGAATTGATGTAAATACAAGCGGAGACAGTTTAATTGCAACAGATGTTCCTATCGGTTATAACATACAATGGTATTTAGATGGAAACGCAATTGCCGGGGCTACAAATGAAACCGTTTTCATTGCTTCTTCTGGAACTTATGCAGTTACCATTATTGACACTTTTGGTTGTGTGCACAACTCAGATGCTTTAAACGTTGGATTATCTATTGAGGACAAGCAACCCTTATCATGGTCAATGTATCCCAACCCAGCGAACGAAAGTGTATTTGTAGATTTCACATCGAATATACTTCCCGAAAATGTTTCGCTGATCGATATTACTGGTAGAACAATTAAAACGTGGGAAAACATTAATGATCAGATTCAAGAACTTGATATTATTGATGTACCTTCAGGTTATTTCTTCTTAAAAGTAAACTGGAACCACCAAAGCTATTTGAAGCAGTTAATTATAGAATAACTACTTCGATTTAGATCTCAAGTACTTATTGCGATACTTTTGGTACAATTGATTTTGGAAATTTTCTGTAGCGGACATTTCTCCATTAATCATGATAAAAGTAACGTTGTTGGTTTTCATGTCTAGCGCGCTTCCTTTGGATGCAAACAAGGTTGCTGATTTACCCAATTCAATCGATCCATATTTGCCATCTACACCTAATATTTGAGCTGTATTCAAGGAAATACTTGCAACCGCTTCTTCCTCAGTCAAACCATAAGCCATAGCTGTTCCAGCCATGAAAGGTAAATTTCTTGCATTCATGGCTTCCATATCTCCTTCATTTTGAATACAAAACTTGATACCTTGACGTTGCAACAACGAAGGCAATTGATAAGGTAAATCAATCGGATCATCCTCGCTTAATGGCAAACTATGAGGTCGAAGTAGCATTATAGGAATGTCAGCATCAATTAGACGTTGTCCTATTAAGTAGCTGTCATAACCACCAACAATTACCGGGTAAGGTAATTCAAAATGTTGTGCAAATTCAATAACATCGATCAATTGTTGTAATTCATTGGCATGAAAATAAACCCTCTTTTCGCCTTTAAAACATTCCATCATAGCTTCCAAGCGTGTATCATTGATCTTGTCCATTCCGGAATATGCATAGGTTTTTGCCAATTCAAAAAATTGGTACAATTCAGAAGTTTGATTCACATAATCATCAGCACTTTTTTTCTTTACAATCTGCTCTATTTCATAATCAGATTGTATTGCATCAGGCCAATTTACATGAATACCATCATCTGCTCTAATTGTTGCATCCTCCCAATTCCATCCATCTGTTGCCATAACAGAGGATGTTCCGGAAATTACGCCTCCTCTTGGTGTAGCTTGGGAGAGCAGTACGCCGTTGGTTTTAACTGTACTGATAACTTTTGATTCAACATTGTATGCGATTTGAGAGCGAACATGAGGATTATAATGCCCAACTTCATGATAATCACGAGTAGCTCGAACCGCATCAATTTCTGTTAAACCCAAAGTTGAGTTCGGGGCGATAAATCCTGGATAAATATGATGACCTGTTAAATCAATAACTGTATCCCATTCAGTTGGTTCATAAGGAAATGCCAAGGAATTTTTTATGAGAATAATCTCATTTTTTTCAATTCCAATTAAAGCGGTTTCGATGACTTCTCCATTACCTGCATGTAAATAGCCGTTGGTCAGCAATATTTTTTGTGCAGGAATATATTGACATAAACAAAGAAAAATGGAAAATAATATTGTTTTCATAATCAATGGGTATTTTCAGTAGTAACACCATCCTCGCCGAGCGTATCGCAGTGAAAATGTTTTGATTTTTTGATTTTATAAGGAATTGTTTTTTCACCACTATCAATTGAAGCAATCATTTTGCCCAATATTCTCGCTTTTTCCTTTGAAATCCGATTTTGCATTTCAACCTCTTTTTGAATATCGTAATAAATAGTTCCTTCAATCATGGTCAATTGAACTACTGCCTCAATACCCAAAGGGTTATTTGACCACAAGACCAAATCGGCATCTTTACCTAATTCAACGCTACCCATTTTATCATCTAGATGGAGTAATTTTGCCGGATTCAATGTCACCATTTTCCAAGCATCTTCTTCAGACATTCCTCCATATTTAATACCTTTCGCTGCTTCTTGATTCAATCTTCTACCCATCTCAGCATCATCAGAGTTAATAGCTACAACCAAACCTTGTTCATTCATCAGAGAGGCATTGTAGGGAATCGCGTCATTTACTTCAAACTTATAAGCCCACCAATCAGAAAAAGTGGAAGCTCCTACACCATGTTGTAACATTTTATCGGCCAATTTATAGCCTTCCAAAATGTGAGTAAAGGTGTTCACTTTGAAACCAAATGAATCTGCTAAATGCATAAGCATATTGATTTCAGACTGTACATAAGAATGACATGTTATGAATCTTTGAGATTTAAGAATTTCTAGCAATACCTCCAATTCTAAATCCTTTCTTGGCTTTTCAATTTTATTATTTTTAGAGGTATTGAATTTTCCCCACTCCGCTTCATATTCAAGTGCCCTGTTGAAACCGTCCAAAAAAACTTGTTCAACCCCCATCCTAGTCTGCGGAAAGCGAACTGTTGTATTATCGCCCCAGTTGGCTTGCTTCACATTTTCTCCTAAAGCACATTTAATAAATTTAG
>CANHJY010000214.1 GCA_947461185.1 Flavobacteriales bacterium | reverse complement strand
GTGCCATATATGGTTGCACTGCCTTTCACAAATGCTGTTCCATGATAAATTTCCCCTTCTTTGTAAGTTGTATTCATTATTAAGAAGCGATCAGAAAGATTTTGGTTGAGAGAAAAGCTATTTGGAGCAAGGTCAATATTCATGCGATAATTCCAATTACTGAAATTGTTATGGATAATCCTTCCTTCAACTATTCCTTTGCCAGTGAATTCATCACTTAATTTCATTTTATTGATGTAGATTAAGTTATCACTTATGCTTATAATTCCGTTTAATCCAAAATTTGCTCCCAGTAAGCCGATTTTAACATTCCCATTATTAAGCTCAACATCTCCTTTAATTTTTGGGTCTGAGGGTGTGCCTGCTACATTAATTGTTCCGAGTAAAGTACCTTTTAAATTGGTTACTGTATTGGAATCTAAAAAGTCTTGAGCAAATTGGATATCCGTATTTTTGAAATTAATATCAAAATTTATTGAATTTTTTTCTCGATTTGTAAAATAGTCACCTTCAAATTGACAAGTTTTGTTTCCTCGGAATGTTAAATCGCCTTCCATTTCGATACTCTCTCGTAATTTATTCCAATCAGATAAAATGAAAATGTTTCCTATTTCTGATTCATTTACATGAAGCCCATCGATAAAGAGGTCTCCGGTATAGGTGAGATTAGTATAAAACGCTGAAAGTGATCCATAGCCATTAACAATTCCCTTCAACTTAGTCTGAGAGCCAAAGAACTGACTGATATCCTCTAAATCAATCGATTTTAATTTGTAGGTGAGTTTATCTGAAATATTCTTTGATAAGGCACCGTTTAGTGAAATAATTTGCTTGCCCCTTTGAAGTTTTAAGTTTCTGATAAATATTTGTTGAGCATCAATACCAATGTCAGACTCTTTTTCGATATCCCATCTTAATTTGTTAATTGCAAAAAATGAAGGTTTTAACTTGAAATCTAGTTTGTTCTTACCTGATAAAGTTGTACTCCAGTTAATGAAAGAGGTGTTAGGAGTTAAAGTGTCCCACGAAATATAGGATTCCAAATTTCTTTGAGTTCCATTGGTATTAAAATGGACTGTTTCCAGATGAATACTATCGCTTAGTTCAAGGTTCTGAACATTGTAATCTGCCGTGACCAATTCTTTTAACAAACTTTGTTTTGCTTTTAAATTTTGAAAGACAAAATCTTGATATTTTACTTTTTCAGCATCTATGTCAACTTGGAATACTTCTTCGAGGCCATCATATTTACCATTAATTTTTGTTTTTCCTAAAATGTAAAAATCAGGAACAAAAATGGCTAAGAAATCATTAATCTTTTTTAAATCAACATAATAGGAGAACTGACTTGGTTTTTTGGATTTAATTTTGTTTTGAGCTAAACCTGTAATATCGGATGGGAATACCTTGTTGAACTGAGAGATTAAATCACCACCTATAGTTTGAAAGTTAACTTTTCCTGCAATGGTAATATCCGCAAGCGTTGAAATTAATTCGTATTTCTTGCCATCCTGAATGTTATTGATATTAAGGGTTATCATCGAGTCCGAGAATGACTTGTTGGTTTCACTATATTTAAATCCTTCTGCTTGAATTAGACCATTAATTTTGGAGGGGTCAAACCCTGAAATATCAATTTTTAATTTAGATTGAAGTCTGCTTCCTGAAGTTTTAGTCAAATGCAGAGGTTCTAGGTTGGCTTCGATAATGTCAAGTGTGCAATTAGCCTTTTCGACTTTTCCGATATCAATTGTGCCTTTAAAATTTGCTTTTAGATTGGGGTCGGCAATTTTTACAATCCCTTTGATCGTTTCTTTTACAAAGCTGGAGTTTTCAATAGTTATTGATTGAAATGGATAATTAATTAGGTCTAAACGTTTTATGTTTGCAAAGATATTGCTGAGTTTGACTTTTTCTTTTCCCCCAATTTCACCATCAAGCCTAATGTCTCCGGTAAAAATGCCAAGTTGACTTGAGCCAGTTATTGCTTTCAGATTTAAACGATCAGCGCTAAGCATTGGTTTTTTAGAATTAATCGGATGAAAATCAAATGATTTAAAGTTATCATTCGTATTTAATTGAATTCCATCGCAAAAACTGAGCGTCCCATTTGCCGTTTGAATGGCATTAAATTTTAGTTTAAAGTTATTGGTGGTTCCTTCGAAAATAAAATCTTTGAGTTTTACAAAAAGATTACTAGAAATCGTCTTGTCAATTCCAGCAAATGGATTGCGCAATGTTTTTGGAAACCTGATGTTTCTAAGATCTTCAAAATCAAAATAAGCAGATGCTATTTGTTGTATGCTGCGTGATGCTTTTATATTACTAAAATCCGGTAATTGAAATGAACCTTTAAGGTGCGTTTTTTTGCCTGTTTTAAATTCTAAATTTTCAATTTTAAGTTTATTGAGTGTCGACTTGATCTTGGTTTGAATTGAAAATTTTTGCGTCATGCCTTCCATTTGGGGCACAAATAAGGCTAAATCATTTGAGGATATGTTGCTTTTTAAAATCTCCGCGTCAAAAATTACGCTATCACTGAAAGATTGAAAGGAACTATAGTTTTTTGTTAGTAAATGGAATTTTTTAATGGAAATATTTGAAAAAGGAGTAATGATGGCAACATTATCTAACTTTATTCCCTTGGGTGAAACTTCAATATCCGAATTCCATTTTTGAATATTTAGTCCACATTTTTCTTTTGCAATAAGATTATCAATGTGAAGACCTATCAAATCATTGTCGAAATTAAATGCACTGAGTTCAACTTTGACATTAGCTAAATTAAGATGTGAATAATCAATACCGTAAGGTTTTGCTTTGATTTGATTATCGTCATACTTTATGGACACATCATTTAAACCAATAACATCGAGATTAAGCTTTAGCGGTGGTTTTTCTGGTTTGGGTTTGTCACTTTTAAAATAATCAACTAAAAACTGAAAATTGAATTCGCCATTTATTCGATCTTTACTAATATGTGAAACGCCCTTTTCTAATTCAGTTTTACCTATTCTGTAACTATTATCAGCCAAATTGATTTCATCGAAATTAGCATATACGGTAGATACTGAAAGTAAGGTGTCTGCCTGCTGATCAAGTATCAAAACCCCATCAAGAGCAACCCTATCGAAGAAAATAATTGCCACCTTGTCAATCTGAATGGTCGTATTAAGCTCCTTTGATAAATAGGAAGCCAGCTGTTGTGCTAAAAATGTTTGGAATTGACTTGTTCTAATGAAAAATGCGAAGGCAATAAACAATACCAAAATCCACTCAAATGAGATTCCTATGAACCTTCCAATAAATTTGAATAATTTTGACATACATTACAAATTTAAACAATCTTGTCGCAAAAAGATACAATCATTTTAGGTATTGAATCATCATGTGATGATACCTCTGCTGCTATTCTGAAAAACCATGCGGTCTTATCAAATGTCACCGCCAGTCAAAAAATTCATGAATTATATGGAGGAGTGGTTCCAGAATTAGCGAGTAGAGCGCATCAGCAGAATATTATACCTGTAGTTGATGCTGCTATTAAGAAAGCAGGAATTTCACTTTCCAATATTGATGCTATTGCCTTTACTAGAGGTCCTGGATTGATGGGGTCTTTATTAGTCGGAACTTCCTTTGCAAAAGCATTGGCACTTTCATTGAATAAGCCGCTAATTGAAGTGAACCATATGATGGGGCATGTTCTTGCACATTATATCGAGGAGGAAGGTAAAATATGTCCCGAATTTCCTTTTTTATGTTTAACGGTTTCTGGTGGACATACGCAGATAGTTTTGGTAGAGGACCACTTAAAAATGAAAGTCTTAGGTTCTACAATTGATGATGCAGCAGGTGAAGCATTTGACAAAGCAGCTAAATTGCTTGGATTTGACTATCCCGGAG
>CANHJY010000213.1 GCA_947461185.1 Flavobacteriales bacterium | reverse complement strand
GGTGAAGGAAGTGTGTTTTATTCTCCAGAAGAAGTAATCATTGCTTACAATGAAAAGCGAGTAGATTTGCATGCCCACATCAAAGTAAGAACTTATGATCTTAATGAAAAGGGCGAGCCTACACTTCAGTTGATTGATACTACTTGTGGTCGCGTATTATTCAATGAGCGTGTGCCAAGAGAGGTTGGTTATATCAATGATGTAATGACTAAGAAAGCACTTCGCGATATCATTGGCGAAGTTTTGAAAATTTCTGGTACATCTAGAACAGCACAATTCCTTGATGATATTAAAGAGTTGGGATACGAAATGGCTTTCAAAGGCGGTCTATCCTTCAATTTGGATGATATCATTATACCAAAAGAGAAAATTGAGTTGGTGTCTAAAGCTGAAAATGAAGTAAAGGAGGTAATGATGAACTATAACATGGGACTTATTACCAACAATGAAAGATACAACCAAATTATCGATATTTGGACGCATACGAATTCAAGATTGACGCATACTCTAATGGAACAGTTGAAGAATGACAAACAAGGATTCAACTCCATTTATATGATGTTTGATTCAGGAGCTCGTGGATCCAAAGAACAAATTCGTCAGCTCTCTGGAATGAGAGGATTGATGGCAAAACCTCAAAAATCTGGTGCGTCAAATCAAGAAATTATTGAAAATCCAATTTTATCAAACTTTAAAGAAGGACTTTCAATTCTTGAGTACTTTATCTCAACACATGGTGCTCGTAAAGGTCTCGCGGATACTGCTCTCAAAACGGCAGATGCTGGTTACTTAACACGTCGTTTAGTTGACGTTGCACAAGATGTTGTCATAAATGCTCAGGATTGTGGCACACTAAGAGGTATTGTTGCAACATCTTTGAAAAAGAATGATGAAGTTGTTGAACCATTATATGACAGAATTTTGGGTAGAACATCAGTTCATGATGTTTATTTCCCTGAATCCGATCAATTGATAGTTTCGGCTGGAGAATTGATTTCTGAAGAGGTGGCAACTGCAATCGAAAAAGCTGGAATTGAGGAGGTGGAAATCCGATCAGTTCTAACATGTGAAATGAGAAGAGGTGTTTGTTCGAAGTGTTATGGACGCAACCTTGCTACACACCGTTCTGCTCAATTAGGTGATTCGGTTGGTGTAATTGCAGCACAATCAATTGGTGAACCAGGAACACAGCTAACATTAAGAACATTCCACGTGGGTGGTACGGCATCGAATATTGCTGATGTTTCAGACATGAAGGCGAAGGCAAATGGTAAGTTGGAGATTGAAGAACTTCGTACAATCGAAAAAGTTAATGCTGATGGCTCTAAGAAAGTTGTTGTTGTAGGAAGATCTGCAGAATTAAAAATCACCGACGAGAAAACCGGTATTGTTATAATGAATGCCAACGTTCCTTATGGTTCCGAAATGGTAGTGCAAAACAATATCAAAATTAAGAAAGGTGATGTAATCTGTAAGTGGGATCCATATAATGCGGTAATCGTTTCTGAGGTTTCTGGAAAGGTTGTTTTTGATAGCATTGTTGAAGGAATTACCTATAGAGAGGAAGTCGATGAGCAAACAGGATTTACAGAAAAAGTAATTACCGAATCTAGAGATAAAAAGAAAAATCCGGCGATTCATGTTATTGATGCGAAAACAAAAGAAGTATTAAGAGAATATTCTTTACCTGTTGATGCACATATTTCAGTGAATGAAGGTGATAAAATTGAAGCAGGTGATATTTTGGTTAAAATCCCAAGAGTTGCTGGTAAAACTGGAGATATCACTGGTGGTCTACCGCGTGTTACAGAGTTATTTGAAGCACGTAACCCATCAAATCCAGCTGTAGTATCTGAAATCGATGGTATTGCTGAATATGGAAAGATTAAACGAGGTAACCGTGAAATTCAAATTACCTCAAAAACTGGTGAAACTAGAAAATATCTTGTTTCTTTATCCAAGCATATCTTAGTTCAAGAGAACGATTTCGTTCGAGCTGGTCAACCACTTTCTGATGGCGCAATTACACCGAATGACATTTTAAATATTGAAGGGCCTACAAAAGTTCAAGAGTATATCGTTAATGAAATTCAAGAAGTTTACCGACTTCAAGGTGTGAAGATTAATGATAAGCATTTCGAAGTTATCGTTCGACAAATGATGCTTAAAGCTGAAATCGTTGACGCTGGTGACACAAGATTCCTAGAAGGTCAGTCAGTTCATAAAGCTGATATTATGGAAGAAAATGATGCGATTTTTGGAATGAAAGTAGTTGTTGATGCAGGTGAATCATCAACACTTAAGCCCGGTCAAATTCTTTCAGCACGTCATTTAAGAGATGAAAATTCTCAATTGAAACGTACTGATAAAAAGTTGGTAGAGGCAAGAGATGCTGTTCCGGCAACTTCAACGCCATTATTACAGGGTATTACGCGTGCATCCTTGCAGACACAATCGTTTATTTCCGCGGCGTCGTTCCAGGAAACAACTAAGGTTCTTAATGAGGCAGCTATTTCTGGAAAAGAAGATCATTTACTAGGACTAAAAGAAAATGTCATAGTTGGTCATTTGATTCCTGCTGGTACTGGGGTTCGCAATTTCCAAAAGATAGTTGTGGCTTCCAAAGAGGCATACGAAGAAATGGTAGAAAACGATTAACAAATAATAATTTTGAAAGTAGAAGTCGGCCAATTGGTCGACTTCTTTTTTGTTAATACGCTACTGTATTACAATAATTTTATTGAATATCTTCCAATAATTAGATCAAAAATGCCTATATTCACTCTAAAGTGTATAAGCTAATGGAAAACAACGAACATCAAGTAAATATTGAGCTAGACGAAGAAACAGCTTTAGGAGTATATTCTAATCTTGCAATTATTACTCATTCTCATGCGGAAATCGTTTGTGATTTCGTTCAAATGATGCCTGGAATGCCAAAAGCAAAAGTTAGATCTCGTGTTGTTATGACGCCACAAAATGCAAAGCGGTTCATGAGAGCATTGATTGATAACGTTCAAAAGTACGAACAGCATTTTGGTACAATTGAAGAAAATGATGTTCCACCAATGCCCCCAATGAATTTTGGTACTCCTGGCAATATGGCGTAGGATTCAAAAAACGTTGTTTATACTTTTCGTCTTTTATTTTAGCGTTTTTTCTGGAGCTGATAGTCTGCTTGGAAAGGATTTTTTAGTAAAATAGATATTTGACCTCAATTATCATCACTATTATAGATCGAAGGATTTCAATTCCTTTTCCGATTTTTTTTAGCACTATTTGAAAAATCATCCCACAAATGATAATGAAAGAGATTTACCTTTCAAAAAATCATCCATTAATATTTACCTCCTTTGGAATCCTCCGAAAAATGAATGACCGATTATGTAAGGTAGATTTTGCTGAATTGTTTCAAGAATTCATTTAATCAATGTTAAATACTATTACTAATTGTTAAAACAGCAATAATTTTATTATTTCGAGAGTGCCCTTAATAGCACGCCTTAAATTGCTGTTGCATATAATATCCTTTCTCAATTGATAATAAAAGATTTAAATGAATACTGTTAGACGTTTGAAATTAGAAAAAGGAAATCTTCAAATCGAAATTGATGCGGCATATTTATATGGTGTATTGGCTCAAAATGAGGAGGATCCTAATTTGGCATCTGTTTTTCGCCAAATGAGCGAAATTGAAAAAGAGCATGCTGTTCATTTCTGTGAAGCCTCAGGATTAAATATAAATAATTTTCAGCCTTCGTGGAGGGCAAAAACACTCCACAGAATTGGTCGCATTTTCGGTTACGATTATATTTTGGGCGTGTTACTTGACACTGAAAAAAATCTTGCCCAATCTGTATTGTTGAAGAAAAGAAATTCAAATCTGAATGTTAACGGAACTGAGGTCAATCATGTTAAAATTCTCCGCAATATC
>CANHJY010000212.1 GCA_947461185.1 Flavobacteriales bacterium | reverse complement strand
CTGAACATTGACCTCCAGTTAAATCGCTTGAATTTTTTGGACACCATCTTCCGTCTATATTTCCTTCTGGATCAATTAAATCAACGCAATGTGCAATATCAGGAATAAGCGTACAAGGTTTTACAACTCCCATCGCTAATGCTGCTGCATACACGAAAGGTTTCATTGTTGAACCAACTTGTCTTCTTCCTAATCGAACATGATCGTATGCAAAATGATCAATATTTACTCCTCCAACCCACGCTTTTACGAAACCTGTTGCTGGCTCTATTGAAATTAAACCTGCATGTAAATAGGATTTGTAATAACGTATTGAATCGTTTGGAGAAATGGTTGTATCTTTTTCTTTAAAATAACCATCTGATTTTTTTCCATCCCACGTAAATACACGCATACTTACTGGTGTATTGAAAATTTGTTTGATATCTGATTCGCTTACCCCACTAGCCGCCAAACTTAAATAACGAGGACTATTTCTTCTAGCTGAAGACATGATGCTTTCAGCTTCTGCATCTGTTAAATCATTTGAAAAAGGGAAGTTTCTAGTGTGGCGATTGTTGTCATTAAATTGTGGTTGCAAAGTTTCACTTAAATGGTGCGCCATCGCCTCTTCTGCATGAAGTTGCATATTTGCATCTATTGTAGTGTAAATTTTTAAACCATCTCTGTAAATATCCCAAGGCATTCCATCCTCACGTTTGTATTTCAAACCGCCATCAGAATTTTTCTCAGAGAAAATAGCAGTTAATTCTTTTCTTAAGCCTTCTCTGAAGTATGGAGCCATACCACGTTTGTGATCTACTTCTTGGTAGTTACAAACCAATGGTTTCTTTTTCAAAACATCGTATTCTTCTTTCGTGATTTTAATTCTCAATGCAGAATTATTCGATTTACTGTTTTTTAACCATTGAAACATTACTTGGTTTCTTCTATCCAAAGCCCTTAAGCTATCTTCAGCTCTTTTCTCAGCAATAGCAGCTCTAGTAACAGAACCCATTGAAATTCCATCTCTATTTGAAATGTAAGCTCTGTAATTTTTAATTTGGTGTGTATGAGGATTGTATAAAGTTGGATTTTTACACATTCCAATCAACATGGCTGCTTCATCTTTCGATAAATTTTTAGGTTTTTTATTGAAATAAACTTTAGCTGCATTTTCAATTCCAACTGCATTGTACAAGAAATCGAATTGATTCAAATACATTGTGATAATTTCTTCCTTCGTATATTGTTTTTCTAAACGAGTTGCAATGATATTTTCTCTTGCTTTCTCATTGATACGTGTAAAGATTCTTCCGATTTTTCCGCCTGAATTACTTGAATAAGCAATCCCATTTGCTCTTGCGATATCTTCTTTTTCACGTTGTTGTAGCGTAAATAATAATTTTGCTAATTGTTGTGAAATAGTAGATGCTCCTCCTGCTCCACCAACACTTACAATGGCACGTCCGATTGCTTTAAAGTCAGCTCCAGAATGTTCAACAAAACGTTCATCCTCTGTTGAAATTAAGGCATCAGTTACGAATGGAGAAATTTCTTTGTACGGAACACTTGTTCTATTGATTTTCCAATATCTTCCTAATTCAGTTTCACCATCGTCTGCTAAAACTACCGATGCTAATAATTCCGGCGGACTAGAAATCAAAGATACTGGAGGTAAACTTGAATCTGGTTGAAACAACAAAAGACTTGTCGCTAATGCTAATGGAAACAATCCAAGAATGTATAACAAACGTGTATACTTCTTCTTTTGAGCCTCAGGACTCAACGGTTGCTTTTTATTATTTTTCTTATCCATTCTTACTCTTGAATTAGTATTGTAAAAATATTAAATCTTTTAATCAAAAACGCTCTTTTACCAGTTTTATTGAAGTATATAACTTCTCTGACTATCTAGTTTTAAAAGTATAAACATAAACATCGAAAAAGACATCATCGATGAACCTCCATAACTGAAAAAAGGCAGTGGAATACCAATGACAGGTGCAAATCCAATGTCCATACCAATGTTAACGGCAAAGTGATAAAACAAAATCATTGCTACAGTATATGCATAAACCCGAACAAAACGTGATCGTTGTCTTTCAGCAATCATAATAATTCTAAAAAGCATAAACATATACAAACAAACCAAAACAAATGTTCCTAAAAATCCCCATTCTTCTGCAAATGGACAGAAAATAAAATCAGTTTCACTTTCAGGAACATGGTTACTTTCAACACTTGAAACCGAAGCTTTATTATATCCTTTACCTAAAAATCTTCCAGACCCCACTGCAGCCATTGCTCGGTTACGGTTATAATCTTCACCATCTGGATCTTCTCTCAAACCTAAGAAAAGTTCTATTCGATCTTTTTGATGTTTTGCCATTCCTTGAAATAAGAAATTGACACTTGAAGCGATAAGTGTACTTAAAGTAAAACCAATGATAACAATAATCAAGGCATTTTTTCGATCCCTTTTCGATCCTATGTAACGCAAGAAAAATAAACTCAACAAAGCTAAAAGTACCAATGTTGTAACTACTCCTGCAAAACCTGGAATTTTAACACTTGGCATAAAATCAAATGTAATAATGTTGTTACTTACAAGTAATGTCGCTAAACACAAAAAGACAACAGCAAACATAATCGGAATAAAGTGACTTCCTACCCATGTCTGTTTGAATTTTATACCAGGAATTAAATTAACTAACTTCAATACCAATGGGTCGTACGTAATTCCTTCTCGATACATTACAAATAAAAAGGACGTAAATACCACAAATGTTCCAGCATCAGGCTGTAATAGAATCAATACCATTGGAATTAGTATAATGACATTCGCCATCAAAACCGTCTGTAAATTTTGCAACTTAATATTTACACTACTTATGTAACGTGCTAATAATAAAGATGTTCCAATTTTAGCAAACTCTGCAGGTTGAATACCTAAAGTACCGATACCTAACCAAGCTCTTGCTCCATTTTTAGCAGGCATAAACAATACGACAACCAACAATACAAGGGTGAAAATATAGATAGGCGTTGCAAATTTCCGATAAATATCTGCATCAATAAGTAAAACTAAAAGTCCTAAAAACAAGGAAACTAACAACCAAACGACTTGTTTTCCATATTTTTCTGAATAAGAAAATAAGTTAGGAGAATCTGGATTATAGGCTGTTGCATACACTGTAGCTAATCCCATTAACATCAAAATGATGTAGACACTAAAAAGTGGCCAATCAATATTTGTTGTTATTTTTTCTCCTCTTCTCATTCTTTAGTATATCGAAAAATCTAAAATTCGTTTTTCTTTCAATGAATCTGAAACGGTACCTTTTAGATACTTCTCCATCATCAAACCAGCAATTGGAGCAGCCCATGTACCTCCAAAACCTGCATTTTCAATAAATACCACTATTGAAATTTTAGGTTTATTCATCGGTGCAAATGCTAAAAATACCGAGTGATCTTTTTTTGGTTTATTTTCAACAGTTCCCGTTTTTCCACAAGTAACGAATTTAGTGTTTCTAGCCTGACGACCAGTACCTCCGTCTTCGTGAACAACGCGTCGCATTCCTTCTTGAACAGCTTCAAAATGTTTTGCATCTACCATTGTCATGTGTTTCTTTTTAAATTGAGGTAATGGTCCGTTTTTACCGATTGATTTCACAAAATGAGGTGTATAATACCAACCTTTGTTTGCAATCATAGCTCCTACGTTTGCCATTTGTAATGGAGTTAATTGAACCTCTCCTTGTCCGATTGAAATAGAACGAATCGTCGAAAATGCCCATCTATGGTGTCCATACCATTTATCGTAATAATTTGCATCTGGAATTAAACCTGAAGTTAAACCCGTAATATCAGTATCAAACTTAGATCCCAAACCAAAACTGTGCATGTAATCTGACCATTTATTTAATCCTATTTCAGCATCAATAAAATTAT
>CANHJY010000211.1 GCA_947461185.1 Flavobacteriales bacterium | reverse complement strand
TTAAATTCGGGAAAAACCAAATATGTTGTATTTGGATGAACAGGATAAAACAAGTTGCTTTGTTCAAGAAAATCCAAGGTAAGTTGACGCATTTTTCTCAAGTGTTCGATAAATGCATCCAACCAAAATTCACAGTCATTTAATGCGGCTGTACCCGCAGCTTGTGCGATTGGAGAAAGACCGAATGCTGTAGTTAAATGTCCCGATGCCTTTAATACTGTTTCAAAAGTTTTTTCATTAGGGCAAATAACATATCCGATTCGCAATGCTGCCAATCCAAAATTTTTGGATAAACCAGAAACAACAATTCGTTTGGAATAGGTTACCAATTCAGTTGACAAAATACTTGTAACAGATTGATTATAATCGATATCTGCCCAAATCTCATCAGATACAATCCATAAATCATGTTTTGAAGCAAATGCAATCAGTTCATTCAAATGTTCCTTTGGAATTGACCTTCCCAGAGGATTATTTGGATTGCAAATAAAAATGGCTTTTGTATTCGCATCAACTAATTCATGCAAATTATCCAAATCAAAACAAGCAGTTGTTTTATCCAAAAGCGCAGTTCGTGCTTCTGCACCAGCATGTTCAATCGATTTACGAAATAAAAAATCTACGGGATTAGGAATTATTGCATTATCGCCTGCCTTCAATAACATTTTTGCAACTGTAAAAAGTCCAAAAGCTGCGCTATTCACAGGAAGAATAAAATCAGATGCAACATCCGCTTGATATCTTCTTTTATACCAATTTTGAATCGCTACTTTAAAATCGTGCATTCCGTCAGGAGGACCGTAAGAAAAATAGCCGTCTTTAATGTAATCAGAAATAGCATCTGTGATTGGTATAGCTACAGGAAAATCAGGATCTGCAGCGGTTAAAGGAATAACATCTTCGGGTAAAGTTGCCCAACGGTAATTAAACGCCTTTTTCCGAAGCGCTTCTAAATTTACATTATGATCTGAAAAAAAATCCATTAGTGCACAGATAAAGGGAGTTTGACGTATGGATTACTTTTCATGTTAAGGAAATTCTCCAATAGTGAATCACCCTCCTTAATGTGATGCGCAATAGCATCTTTTCTAATTTCGTAATATCTTTTAAAAATATCTTCATACGTTTCATCAGGCTGCTGAAAGGAAAGCATAGAAAAAAGATATGCTGCATCTTCCAAAGCCGAATTTGCACCTTGACTGGTGAACGCCAATAGAGGATGTGCTGCATCCCCCAAGAAAGCCAAATTTTGATGATGGAATGCCGGAAGAAGGTTCATTCTGTTTGCTGTCCACAAAAAAGCTTTTGTATAGTCTGAATGTTCCGCCATCAATTTGAATGCATCTGGCATATTGGCAGTTGATTCCTTTAGATAATTTTTTAATCCTTCTGGGCTTGAATCATGAACCGGTGAAAGATCTGCGTTCAATTGTAAGAACCAAATGTAATGACCATTGGCAAGTGGAAGAATACCCATATTCTTTCCATTTTCAATATCAATAACCTTTAAAAATTCATCATTTGGTAAATCTAAATCAGGCAAATAAGCTGAACCAACAATTTCACGTTCAGGTTGTATCTCTAAAATAGAATTCGGAAATAACTGAGTCCTTAATTTTGATCTAATTCCATCCGCAGCGAAAAATACATCGGCTTGCAACGAATTACCATTCGATAATTGAATCTCAGATAATTGATTGTTTTCATTGAAATCAATACGAATGGCCTCTGTTTCATATGCTATTTTCATCTCTGCTATTGAACCATCAATCAAATCGTAATAATCTTCTCTTGTAATCGCAAGGCAGTTATCCAAAATTTTCTCAAACAGTATTTGTCCTTCAGGATTGATGGCTTTAAAGAAATTAATTGTATTGCTTTTCCTCAGTAATTCATTTTTCAAACCCACTGCATCAAGTGCATCAATCCCATTTTTTAGTATAATAAAGCCAAAACCTTTAAAAGCATCCTTTTGCTGCCTTTCAATGATATTGGGTTTTATATTTGACAAGTTCAATAATTTTGTGATGTACCTTCCACAAACTCCTGCCCCTATTAATGCAGGATTTTCAAATTGAAATCCATCTTTTTTAAAGTAATATGGCGTATTGTTGGTTCTATAATAATTAACCCCACCATGCTTTTCCTTAATCAAAATACCCTCGCGATAAAGCATTTCGATTTGTTGTTTCAGAATATGCTCGTTCAGTCCAGTTAGTGCTGCCAATTCATAAAATGATAGCCGTTCAAACTTTCTTAGAATATCAGAAACAGTATTGGTTCGAACATTTTTTCTGGAATTACCCTCTGTCAATTTATCTAAGATACGTTCCCAATCAGCATAAAGATCAGCTGGTGAAAAATCATCAATTGGATCTTTGCCTCTTTCTACATCCCCATTTTCATTAACAAAAATAAGTGTAGGGTAATGTAAAACAGACCACATACGCTTGTCATTTTGACGTCTATCAAAGACTTCCCTCGCCCTTCCATTATCCAAGTCACCAATAAATTGAGCAACATTTAATCCACATTCCACAGCTGCAGTTATCAAATGCCTCCTTTCACTGATATCATGACCTCTCAAAAACAAATGTTCTCGCAAATTTCTAATATACCGCTTTGCCTGGTCTATCCCTTGAAATTCAGCGGCATAATATGCAATTGATGCTGGTATTGACGAGGCAATTGGTTTTTCCATCCAAACTGAGGCATCTAGGCGAATATTGAATTTTGAAGATTCTTTAGTCCATAAATCACAAAGAAAAGATTGGGTTTCTTTTTCATGGCCACCACAAAAATTCTCCCATGAATCCAATAGACCACCCATGATTATTTCCAAATCGATTACAGAACCATATTCTTGCAGTAACTTTTTGATATATGGGTCAACAATCCAACATGTCGAACATACTGGATCAGAAAAGTACATGACTTTTACACGCTGGAGTAATGGTTTCGTTTCAAACATAATTCAAATTTTGTTTGAGGTATAGCGTTGAGTTGGTAGTAGGTAAGACAAAAGTGGCTGTCTATGGACAGCCACAATTTAATAATATTTAGTTAATGTATTATAATGAAAATGCAGATTTTACCTGATCAACATAATCTAATTTCTCCCATGTAAACAATTCAACTTCTATCTCAACAACCTTTCCGTCTGGGGAGGTGAAAGTTTTCTTAACCACCTCATTTTTTCTACCCATGTGACCATAGGCAGCTGTTTCAGAATACATTGGATTTCTTAATTTCAAACGCTGCTCAATGAAGTAAGGGCGCATATCAAATATTTCCTCTATTTTCTTTGCAATTTCTCCATCAGTCATGTTGACCTTGGATGTTCCGTGTGTATTGATAAATAAACCACATGGTTTTGCAACACCAATTGCATAAGAAACTTGAACCAATACCTCATCACACAATCCAGCAGCAACCATATTTTTAGCGATATGTCTTGTAGCATAAGCTGCAGAACGGTCTACTTTTGAAGGATCTTTTCCAGAAAACGCACCACCTCCGTGAGCACCTTTACCTCCGTATGTATCAACAATGATTTTACGACCTGTTAAACCAGTATCTCCATGAGGTCCTCCAATAACGAACTTACCTGTTGGATTGATATGATATTGAATATCGTCAGTAAATAGTTTTTGTAATTCTGGTTTCAATTTCGCTTTCACACGAGGAATTACGATTGAAATCATGTCAGCTTTAATTTTATCTAACATGGCCTTCTCTTCAGCAAAATCGTCATGCTGGGTAGAAATTACAATGGTGTCAATACGTTGAGGCACGTTATCATCAGAATATTCAATAGTAACCTGGGATTTTGCATCAGGTCTTAAATATCCGATTAATTCAGGTTCGTTATTTCTAATGTAAGAAAGTTCTTGTAAAATCTTGTGTGCTAAATCCAAAGCCAAAGGCATATAATTTTCGGTTTCACGCGTCGCAT
>CANHJY010000210.1 GCA_947461185.1 Flavobacteriales bacterium | reverse complement strand
TTTGAAAAAGTTATGAGCGATGCCTATTCTGACGTTGTCATTTCTTACCGGATACGTAACAGCTGTTTCAAACACATATACACCATTTTAAATCAGAAACCCAAACTGGTTTTTGGATGGAAAATTTTTGACGGCTTCGGCACTCCTGACGTCAAGGCAGTACATTTAGTTTATGAAACAACCGCAGTTAGTTTACCAAAAGACATTCGTGTGATGAAGGCTAACGTTGTGCCATCGTCTGGAAAACAAGATTATAACGTTGACGAACCTGTTCTGGAAAAACTGAACCAAGAAGAATATCGATTTTTCTACAATCCAAAGGAAGGGAAATACGCCATAAGAATGTCTGATTTAAAGCCAGAGGCCAATAAGCCATAACATTAAAAGAATTGCACCGAAAACAATAGCAATCTCAATATAATCTTGCTTTTTTGATTTTTGGTTAGAAACCGCTAATTTCTCCTTCTTTTTTGTACTTGAAGCCTTTGACTTTTTTCCGGGGTTATCATATTTTTCAATGATTTCCTTCCAATTAAAGAATACATTTTCAGCTAAGTAAACACGATCATTTTCATTTAATTGAATATAATCGAGCAGTTTTGTACTATTGACACGCGTTCCATTTTGGGTATTTAAATCAGAAATAAAAACATTACCATCTGTATCTCTAAACAATTCCAAATGGAATGGATCAATGTTTTCAATTACAATATCGTTACTTGAATTACTGCCAATTTTGAGGTACAATTTCTTACTCATTGTTTTCGATTTTTTCTTCGGTCATTTCAAATCCTTTCCGCAGCAATATATACAAATCTTCAGGATGAAGCAAAGCATTTCTGCGATCAATAATGTGTTTCACAAAAACGGTTTTCTTTACATTGCTTTTCCAATAAAATTCTGTGAAATTATACTTGTATTTTTTGATTAAAACCCCGGTTTTGTCAAATTTCGAGATTGAAATCAGCAAGGATGGTTTGTAAAACGAAGGCTTTCCTGCTGGCATAGGGATTTCCCTACCTCCCTTACTTAATAAAGTAAATCGAATGTCCAAGTATTCATCACATCCTGAAAGTAAAGCCGCTTTTTTTGAATTTCGCGGAAATCCTTCTATCTCTCCACCAGAGGAGGTGAATACTGTATCCTGAGTAGCCGAAATCTTATAAATATATTTTGCTTTTCCACCCGTTAATTTTTCAGAAAAACGAATAACCTCTTGATTCAATGAGTCAATTAAATATTGTGGAAAAAGTGCTTTTGAAGAAAATCTATTTGTTACATCATTGGATGGATTTGCAGTTTTAATATCATTTACCAAAGGTTCTTCCAAACGCAATCCAACATAGTAGATGCCAACTGTTTTCTGCGCGAAAAAGGTTGATGAACAAAGGATGAAAACGAGAAATAGTTTACAGAAAATAGACATAGATAAGAGTTTTATTCAAAGTTAACCATTAATGAATAATTAGCAAGCGAAGGAAAAAACCTTTTGAAAATTTAATCTATAAATAATTGAAGTCTCCGTAGAAATTTATTAAAAATTAGAACTTACTTTTCATATTTTTTGGCTTTACATTCAAAACCGCAAACTATTTTACTCTAAAAATAAATAGCGTATTAAAGAGTGTTTTTTTTGCTATTTATTAACCTTTAAATCCTATTATTGATAAGGCTTTTAAATTATTTTAGTTTACAGTAAACTATTTACTGTAAACTCGTATATTTGCAGAGTGAAAACGAAAGATAAAATACTTAAATTATTGAAAAAACACGGCCAGCTTACAGTACATGAATTAAGCGAGCTATTACACGCATCAAGACAATATGTCCACAGAATGATTTCTGAATTAGAAGAGAACGGATATATAAAAAAAATTGGCAGTGCCCCTCGAGTTTACTATTCAATAGAAGAAGAAAATGAACAAACAAAATCAATTGAAATCATTTCATTTGAAAACGAACAATTTTTAACTACACATTTCCTTGTCGTAGACCCTTTTGGGAATTCCTTAGAAGGATTGAAAGCTATGAAATATTGGTGCGAAAAACAACAATTAAATTTGTTGAAAACAACTGAGGAATATATTAAAACAAGAAATATTTATTTACAATATCTTGATGAAAATGGAATGATTGATGGCAAAAGCAAGTTGATTAACACCCAGGGAATTGGAGAAATTGGTGTTGATAAATTATTCTATTTAGACTTTTATGCAATAGAAAGATTCGGCAAAACTCGACTAGGAACCTTGATGCATTATGCAAAACAAGGGCAAAATAAACGATTGATGAAACAAATTGTAACAGAAATCAATCAACGAATCCATAATTACATTTCCATGACGGAAGTTGATGCAATTGTTTTTGTTCCTCCAACCATAAATCGCAAGATTCAAATAATGAGTGTATTAGAAAAACTACTTTCACTAGGGTTACCTGCTGTAAAAGTTGATAAAATTAAAACCCCAATCATTATTCCTCAAAAAGCACTATCAAAAATTTTTGAGCGAATTGCTAATGCTAAAAATACTTTTGTTGTTCCTCTGCAAAAAAAATACAATCATGTTTTAATAATCGATGATGCAGTTGGTAGTGGTGCAACAATAAATGAAATTGCTCTTAAACTAAAAAACAAAAAAGTTGCTCAAAAAATTACTGGAATAGCAATTACCGGAAGCTTTAAAGGATTTGATGTGATTTCTGAATTATAACTGATTTCATTTCAACACAACTACTTTCATTAATTAATTTAAATAGAATGACCTTTCCCATCTACCGCAAACTTTCTAATGAGAAAAGCTATTATAAAATAGTTTCAGCTGAATCATTTATTGAATTGCAACGAATTGGTTCTAAAACAAAAAAACATACATTAATTGCAAAGCAATATCCTGAAAAATTACTTATTCAAGACATGATTGCACTTCATACCGGCTATCTTGAAAGTAATGCCTCAGAATTTGAAAGAATTGAACTGTCATTGGAAAATTGAAACGCTTTCCTTTTTGTATATTTGTAATCAAAATTGAGAAGAATGGCGGTTTCAAAAAGTGAATTAGACTTTAACTTCAACGAAGATCAGATGCGTTTAAAGATTAGCGCATTGGAACGTGAACTTGCAAAAATCGCATTAGGCGGTGGTAAAAAACGCATTGAAAAACTTCACGAGCAAGGAAAATTAACCGCTCGTGAAAGAATTGATTTACTTCTCGATCCAAATACAGATCGCATTGAAATTGGAGCCGTAGCAGGATATGGCATGTATGAAGAACACGGGGGTTGTCCAGCTGGAGGGGTTGTAATTGTTATTGGATATGTTTCTGGAAAACAATGTGTAGTTGTAGCCAATGATGCTACAGTTAAGGCTGGAGCTTGGTTTCCGATAACTGGAAAAAAGAACTTACGTGCTCAAGAAATCGCTATTGAGAATCGCTTACCCATAATTTATTTAGTTGATTCTGCTGGCGTTTACCTTCCGATGCAAGATGAGATTTTTCCGGACAAGGAACATTTCGGACGTATTTTCAGAAATAACGCCGTAATGAGTTCCATGGGAATTGTGCAAATTGCAGCGGTAATGGGAAGTTGCGTTGCCGGAGGAGCCTATTTGCCTATCATGTCTGATGAATCGCTAATCGTAAATAAAACAGGAACGATATTTTTGGCGGGTTCCTATTTGGTGAAGGCTGCAATTGGCGAAGACATTGATAACGAAACTCTAGGCGGTGCTACTACTCATACAGAAATTTCTGGTGTTTGTGATTACAACGTGGAAAATGATCAGGAATGTTTGAAAACCATTCGTGATTTGATGGATAAAATGGGACATTACGAAAAGGCTGGTTTTGATAGAAAAGAACCTGTTGCGCCGAAAGTAGATCCCAAAAATATGTACGGAATTCTCCCTGCCGATCGAAATAAAGCCTACGACATGAAAGAAATCATTCGCTGCTTGGTGGA
>CANHJY010000209.1 GCA_947461185.1 Flavobacteriales bacterium | reverse complement strand
TGAATGCATTTGACGAGCCAGCCGATTGCGGTAATATTTCAAATCCTGGTTTTGGAGGAGGATATACGGATATTGTTCTAAAAACAGGAAAAAGTAGCTCGGGAACTTGGAGTGTACTTAGCAGAGATGGTGATAAAATTGTTAAAGCATGGCCTTATGAAATTGTTTACGAAGATGGTAGTAAATGGAAATCTGATTATAAAAAAATCAATCCGAAGTAAGTGAATTGGTAAACTTCCCCATTCTCAAATTTAATAAATCATACCTCTTTAAAATCCTTCTTCGTCGCTACCTATATATTTTAATTCTAATTGATCTGCTTCGATTAGAACAGATTTAATCATTTCAATTTGTTTGCTCACAGGGTCATCGAGTGATAAACGCTTACCCACCAGGAGATAATCATTATAAGTAATCAAATCCATGTTTTTTTCCTCCAAGGATTTAATGATTGATGACCTTACGTCGATCTTACGTAATTCACTGTTTGTAGCCCTTCCGATTAACGATTCTACAAAGAATACTATTCCAACATAAATTTCACCATCAACCGTTGGTGTTCTGTAATATCTTTAAAAACCCATTCTTTTCCAGCCTCACGGGTATCTGCGTTGTCCTTACATTTTTGAAGCATTATCAGAAATTTTAGCGAGGCTACACTGACTTGTCTGATTTTACCGGAGGCATCAAGATAATGGTCTCTTTTAACTCTTGGAGACCAGTTGGAAGCTGAACTATTAACATCACTTCCAATCATAGCGTAGTTGCCAAAACAATTGATTTCATCTTGATTGGGCAATCCATCCATTCCGGTGGCATTTGCCTGAGGAAAATAATGTTCTAAACTTCGTCTAGTTCGTGAGAAATAGAAATGATTAAAAATAGTTAGTTCAAACATTGAACATCCCAAGCGATCGAAAAATGCTTTTCGTACATCTTCATTTTTGGTGGTATCTCCACGCAAGTTCTCTGAATAATATTCCCAAATTACGTAATCTAAATAATTGAAAACAAACAATGGAATTCCTTTAGACATCTTTGTTCCATTTCCAAAAATTGAATAAAAGTCAAGATTTTTATTTTTTGATTCAACGTCCATAATCCAATTGCCGTTATCATTTTTTACAAGAATGGTAGAATCAAATGATCCGGGTTTAGGCACGTTTATTTCGCTTAGATTTTCTTGTTTCAGGTAAACATCCTTAAGGTATTTATCGGCTAATTGCTTGACAAAGTTTTTATACAATGGAACATCTATTTTCTTAATATCCTCTATGCTAAACAAATAAAACAGACAATAGAAAAGGTAGTTTTTTCGCTGTCTGGCCGTAAACGAAACTTCAAACATCGAAAGTAGCTGAACCAATTGAATTGGTTTATTATCCTCGCCATCTAGGTTTTTCAAATAGGCACTTTTTTTACCCTCTTTATACCAATGTTGTAATTTCCACGGATTACTATCCAATGAATCTTCTTCGTTTGAATGATGAACAATGTAGTTATCAAGTAAGAATTTGGCTTTGAGAAGATTATATCCAAATTGTTTAACGAATTCCTCCGTTAAATTACCTGCGCGTTGAACATAATCAAATTCCTTAAGTAAGTCTTTGTCATCTAGTATGAATTTTACTGGATCAAATTGGTTTTCACTCATTCGGGTGAGTTTCAGTACAACCAACAAGAAATTTGAAAAATCAATTATAGGCTGGAAAGTATCAGTTAAGTCAGATTTGGTTTCCGTTTTACCGACCCCAGTCGAAGATAAAATATCTTTGATTTGAATCGTGTTTTTGACAATTTCATCACTTGTGGTTAGTTCCAAGCTTGGAATCATTTCAAAATCATTCACCTGCAGTACACAGTGATTATCTCCAAAAATTTGTGAATCGTTATACTTCTGTTGAATGTAAACATTCATATGGCTACAAAATTCCCATAGCTGGTTGAACTTATCTTTGTCTCCATCGCTCGTAAGCTTCTCGATTAGCCGTGCCTTAACGATCTCATGCTTTTCCAATTGTTCACCTCTTGAATTCATGATTTCGAAGTAATGATTCAAGTCAACATCTTTTGGTACTTGGTAATGGATTATTTGTACTTTATTTAAGAAATAGTTGCTGAAGCGCTCTTTATCATCTTTAGTTACAATTTCCTTTATAGCATCAACTGCATAGTTGAACCCATTTACAATTCCAAAGTCTTTTTCATCTATTTCAAAATGCGGAATGCTTTCAATACTATCATTGGATTTCTTGCGTGCTCGATAGGTGAGTTTATTATTCAGTTTAACACCCAAGGCTTTTAATACCAAATTTATGGTTGTCAAGCGTTGTTGGCCATCAATCACCTCATAAACACTGTCTCCTTTGTGAAATGAAACGAGCGTACCAATGTAATAGGTTTCTTTGTTGCCAATCAACGAATCATATACGTCTTGAATCAGCGTTGCAATTTCGTCTTTTTGCCACGCATAATTCCGCTGATAAATGGGAACCTCATAAGTAGCCTTCGTGCCATTGTAAATTTCTCCAATGGTCATATTTTTTAGTGGTAGATCCGATTTACTCATTTATTTCAATGAATTTATTCAACTTAAAAAAGTACAAGTAGTTTTGATAAATACCAGACGCGTTAAGTTCGTCAATATTCTCTGTATTTGCCTTGATATTAGTAGGTAAAACCGATAATTTATCGGAAAGGATACTAAATAAATTGGTCGGTGAATCAGATTCAAGTATCGTTTTATACATGTTTAAGGAATTGATTACTTCTTCATTCCCAAGGATGTAATTTTGAGCGGATTGCCAACCCAAGTTTGTATATTGAGCTCGAAGTGAGTAGGCCCAAATAAATGAGAGAACTACGAATTGATCGAGCATTTTCAAATCAGCAGGAGATGGATGAATGGGACAAAATCTATCTACATAGAGCAAAATAGATGTATCAAAAAGTAATCTAGTAATCGTATTTCCAACTCCATTTTTGTATTTCCGCAGGTCCAGCGTTTTAACGATGATATTATCATTAATGAAATACCCAACGTATTTGCTATTGTCTTGAACATCTTTCAAGATTTCATAATAGTGTTTGGTATATTCAAAAAAGGGTTTTCCTGAAATGATTGGAGAATTTAATTGAAAAGGTTTCAAATTAGTGGTTCCAGTAACAGCAGGGAGCGGTGATTGGTTAATCATTTCAGCATACGCGTATGCCCCTTTAAAATATTGGGAAAAAGGATAGGTATCTTTTTTTGAGAGACCTTTGAAGAGGTGGATGTTTTTTTCATTCAATTCCCACGCCTTATTTCCTTTTGACCATTCTTTCAAGCGATAGAGGTACTCGCTGAACAACAGGGAAAGTTGTTTCTGATCTAAATCCTCCCAAACTTTAACTACTTCTTCAATTTCAGGAGATTTTAAATGATTCATTTCTCGAAGGTGGTAGGCTTTCAATAAATCGTGCGGGTACAACTTTTTTCCGCGTGCATTCTGTGAATCAAAAAACTGAAAAGCTTCTGAGATATCTTTTGTAATTACAACTATCAATTCGCAGTTTGATTTAATGTAGTTTAAGAGCTCTGCGTGTTCTGATTTTTCAATATTTCCAATACGTCTTTCAAGTGCTCTGTAGTTTGCGCGAATGTTTCGATCATTTAAATAATTATTCGAAAGTGGTTGCTCCAAAAAGGGAATCTCACTCAAGCCCATTGCATGAAGAAGTAAGGAAAAAGTAATGGTTCTTTGTTGCCCATCCACGATGTTGTACAAGGCTTGATCTTCTTCATCCTGGTGAAGAATCAGTGTGCCAACGCGATAAATCTCCTTCTTATGATTTCTAGCATCGATAATATCACCCAGCAATTGAATTACATTTTTGGCTGTCCATTTATAGGGTCGCTGGTAGTTGGGGATACGCAATGTAATGTTTTCGATGGTATTTTTAGAATCATCACGCGTAATCCTATTCTTCAAC
>CANHJY010000208.1 GCA_947461185.1 Flavobacteriales bacterium | reverse complement strand
TGGGAATAAATCTAGGGGCATTTTCTTGTAACATCGTTTCTGCTGTTCTCATAAATATTTATGGATATTCCGTTGCATTTGTTGGTGCCGGTATTGGGATGTTTATTGGAATTATGATATTCCTTCTGGGAAATAAGCACTACATAGAAGGAGATATCAAAAAAGAAGCACGACCTGGTGAAAAACCATGGTGGTTGGACTTAGCCATTGTTGTGGTTCCCGCTGTTATTTTTGCGGTCGTAGGTTATTTCATCAATGGAGTTCCTTCTCCCTCTAATAAGCATTCCTTTTTAGTCAAGGACGATGTAACCGACGCCTTTTTGTTTGCTTGTATTCCTGTTATTTTCTTTTTTGCCTATGTTTTATTTAGTTCACCGAAATCAGAACGCAAGGTTGTAAGTGCTATTCTAGTAGTTTGTATAGCCGTTATGCCTTTTTGGGCTATATTCAAGCAGAATGGAACCGTACTCAATACTTGGGCAGACAATTACACAGATAGAGAAATTCCATCGGAGATAAAACCTGCGTTAAATACATTAAGACTAGCCGATACACTTCGTTATGCAAAATCAGCAGATTCTGTTCAAGTTTTGGATAAACATTTTAGAAAAGTAAAAGGTGAATTAGATATTCAATACCCTTCTTATTTTAAAAATGACCAAAAAGAGCGTAAAGAAAACGAATTGACATATTTGTTCAACACGAATATTTTTCAATCTGTCAATCCATTTTGGGTTATTATACTTACTCCTTTAGTTGTTGGAATATTTCGGTTTATGCGCTCAAAACGAAAGGAGCCTTCAATTCCAATTAAGTTTTTTCTAGGTTTATTAATTACAGGTTTGTCATGTTTAGTAATGGTTGCAGCAGCCAACGCCTCTAATGATGGGGCTGATAAAACAAGTTACTGGTGGTTCTTCGCTGCTTATGGCGTTATAACTGTAGGTGAGTTGTGTTTATCTCCTATTGGTTTGTCGATGGTTTCAAAGTTGTCTCCCCCAAGATTAACGGCCTGACTAATGGGAGCTTGGTTTATTTCAACCTCAATTGGTAACAAGTTAAGCGGAGTTTTAGCTGCATTATGGGATCAATATGATAATAAGGCGTCCTTTTTTATGTTGAACTTCTATTTAATGATGGGAGCGACGCTTATATTGGTTTTATTACTTCCATGGCTACTTAAAGTTTTCCGAGAACATAATACCAATAAAAGTTAGGAATTACTATACCCTACTACTTTTCCTTCTTAAAACATCTGTTTTAAACAAACTTTAAGGTACTCATGTTTTTAATGATCAAGTGGCTGAACAAGATTTTTAAGGAACACGCATAGTTGCTTTCACCAATCTCAAATCGTCACTTTTAAACACGCCATTTTCAATTCCTTCGATACGGATAAAAGCCGAATCCACGCCAAAGGTATATGAAATGGTTTGCGGAAAATCGTGTTTTTTGTTTTGGAAAATATATGGACCAGTGCATGGTTTTTCTAATTTGAACCTTACTGTTTTTCCATCATTTTGATTAGCTATTGTAGCTCCATAATACCAGTGACCCAGCTTTTTTACAATTTGAAGTTTTTCAGTAAACAGTGTATCTGTATTATTGTAAATGAGCCCCTGACCATTAAGCAAACTATCATTCCAAGACCAAGATTCTTCATAAACCATATCTTCAGTTTCACTCATCCAGGTGCCTATAAAATCTGAACGGAGTTGAAACTGAAAATCCCTGCTCATTTGACAGCCCGTCAGCAACAAAAAAGAAATAACTAATGGTTTAAAAAAATTCATCGATTGCGATTGACAAACCTAGGCTAAGAAGTTTTTCCTAATCGACTTTCGATACCTTGCAATTCAACAAGATTAAAGTAAACGCCTTTATCTTGAATCAACTTTTCGTGATTTCCAGATTCAACGATTTCACCTTTTTGAAGCACCAAAATTGTATCGGCATTTTTAATAGTTGAAAGACGATGTGCAATCACAATTGAAGTTCTTCCTACCATCAATTTGTCTAAAGCATCTTGAACCAGTCGCTCAGATTCGGAATCCAAAGCGGATGTAGCCTCATCGAGAATAAGAATTGTTGGATTTTTAATTATCGCCCTTGCAATAGCAATTCGTTGTTTTTGACCACCAGAAAGTTGAATTCCCCTATCTCCTACTTGCGTTTCAAGCCCTTCGGGGAAAGATTGTATAAATTCCCATGCATTAGCCTTTCTCGCTGCATCAATCACTTCCTCCTCAGAAGCTGATGTATTTCCAAAACGAATATTTTCAGCTATACTTCCCGCAAAAAGTAGCACTTCCTGAGGAACAATGGCGATATGTTTGCGCAGGTGATAGGTATCAATGTCTTGGATTTTTGTACCATCAATCAAAATATTGCCTGACTCAATGTTGTAGTAATTCAATAATAAAGATGCAATAGTAGACTTCCCTGAGCCCGAAGAACCCACCAAAGCAACAGTATGGTTCGATGCTGCATCAAAGGAAATTCCATTGAGTACCGTAATATCCTTTCTTTGCGGGTAGGAGAATTTGACATTTTCAAAACGAATTTGCCCTGTAACATTAGGCTTCAAAGTACCATTATTCAATTCTTGTTCCCCTGGAGAATCGATAATTTCCATCAAGTTTTCAGTCGCCCCAATTGATTTTTGAATACTAGCATACAAATCTGGAAGAGATCCTATGGATGCCCCCATCATGATGGTGTACATAATGAATGAAAAGAAATCCTGCGAAGACAATTGTGGATTCGGACCTTGTGTCATTAACAAGCCTTGCCAAATGATAAAGACAATTGCTCCGAATAGACAAAAGATAATGAAAGAAACGAACAAGCCTCTCCAAACACCACTTTTAATGTTGAGGTTTTTGATTTCATCTATGGCTTCGGTGTAACGCTTAATCATGAAAAGCTCATTGGTAAATGATTTCACATTTGAAATCCCCACCAAAGATTCTTCAATAATAGCATTCGATTGCGCCGCATTGTCTTGCGATTTTTTCGATAATTTTCTGATAAACCTTCCAAAGAAAACAGCAATTACCGCCATCACAGGAACCGTTCCCAGCATGATTAAAGCCAACTTCCACGAAAAAACAAAGATGAAAGCGATTCCTCCAAAAACGATAACGATTTGTCTGAAAAATTCAGCTATTGTTGTTTTCAAGGTATCTTGAATTTGCGTAACATCTGATGACAATCTGCTGCTCAATTCACCCACTTTATTCTGATTGAAAAAATCCATTGGCATGTGAACCAATTTTTGAAAAGCAGCTGAACGCAAATCGCGCATAGCATTTTCAGTGACATTAGTGAAAATCACAACCCTGAAATAAGAGAAAAAAGCTTGGGCGAAAAACAAAATAAACAGTGCCAAGGCGACATCGTTTATGTTATTAAAGTTGATCAGTTTTACAGATTGCTCCATATTGGCAGGACTCGCAGAACCGCTTCCTAATAATTGCCCCATCATATATGGGAATATCAAACCAACTGAGGTGGAAAGAATGAGAAAAATCCAACCGATAAAAAAGATACCTTTGTAAGGACCTAGATAGCGGAAAATACCACTTGCTTTGCGGTAACTGTCTTTAGTCAATTTTACTTTTTGCTCAGCTTTCTTTTTTGGGCGCAACATGCCTTAAATTTGAAGTACAAAAATAGCTTTGTTTGAGGTGATTTATACCTTTTTTTTATTTTTTCTTTTAAAACATTGTATAAGAAGAAAAATCAATTATCTTTGCAATCCCAAAATTGGTTAAGCTTAAAGATTACAGATCATGAAAAGAACGTTTCAACCGTCCGTAAGAAAAAGAAGAAACAAACACGGTTTCAGAAGTCGCATGGCTACAAAAAATGGACGCCGAGTTCTTGCAGCGCGCAGACGCAAAGGAAGAAAAAAATTAACTGTTTCTGACGAACCGCTACATAAGCGTTAAGTCGAAAAGATATGTTAAAGTGA
>CANHJY010000207.1 GCA_947461185.1 Flavobacteriales bacterium | reverse complement strand
TCTTCAGAAGAACATGATACCATTAAAAAACTGATGGTTACGAGCGAAATAAGTGCAAAATAATTTTTCATACGATTTTAATTATTGACAAAGTTAAACAATAACACCAAATGTTTATTTTTTGTTTTTTTAATAAAGTTCTCCTTCATCTAATTCGTAATTTTGCTTCCATGGATTTCGATATTGAATTGCGCTTTCAGCGGTTAAAAAAGTTTTTAGAACACCAAGAGGGAGAGGGCATGGATATTCAAGCCATTCTTTTTCTCATCGGAGTAAATGAATTGGGTATTGGCTACAAGAACTACACTAAAAACGAGAAAACTGATTTGTTTCACATCGCCATCTGCACCTTACTTGAACCTTATGGTTATTATGAATTTGAAGGTCGTGATGCGGATCAATGGCCACATTTCAAGTTACTAAAAAAGCTTCCGTCCTTAAACGATAAAGAACAACAGCACTTATTAAAAGAAGCTGTTTTGGATTACTTTATTGATAATGGGTACTACGATGAAGCGCATTCTAATGACTAAACCATTATCTTTACCACCTAAATTTTTTAAAAATGGATTTTTGGATTAAAGCTGCTCAACTCATTCTTTCCCTTTCGATATTAATAGTTCTCCATGAATTTGGGCATTTTATTCCTGCCCGACTTTTTAAAACTCGTGTAGAAAAATTCTATTTATTTTTTAATCCCTGGTTTTCGCTTTTCAGAACAAAGAAGGTAAAAGGACAGCGACGTTCCTCTTGGTTCACTAAAGATACACCGAAAGATTGGGCTGAAGAACCAGATAAGACGGAATGGGGTCTCGGATGGCTTCCTCTGGGCGGGTATGTTAAAATATCTGGAATGATTGATGAGTCCATGGACAAAGAACAACTGGCTCAACCCCCTCAACCTTGGGAGTTTCGTTCCAAAAAAGCATGGCAGCGCTTAATTATTATGATTGGTGGGGTTGTCGTAAATCTCATCGTTGGAATTGTCATTTATATTTTGGTGATGTTCTCTTATGGTGAAGAACAATTAAACCCTTCTGATTTAAGTGCTGGTGTATCCGTTCATCCTTACCTTCAAAAATATGGCCTTCAATCGGGGGATAACATAACCGCAATTAATGGTGAGGAGATTTATAATATTTCAGACATCAACAAATCGGTATTACTTCGAGGTGGAAGAGCTTTGAGTGTAACGCATGCTGATGGTAAAAAGGAAACGATTACCCTTCCTGAAGACATTGACTATGAACTTTTTGAAAATGGTGCTTTACCTATTGCTGGGATGAGAAGTACTGCGACAACTGTTGATTCCGTATTAGTTAAGAGTCCTGCAGAGGATGCCGGTTTAATTAAGGGGGATAAAATTGTAAGTATCAATGCTCATCCAATTACCTATTACGACAAGATTCAAAGTGAATTGTACAATTCCAAATCGAAAAAAGTCAACATGGTTGTTGAAAGATCTGGCCAACTCATTACACTTCAACCGACTGTTAAAGATGATGGAACGATTGGTTTTGTAACCAACCAAGACACTTCACATACAGTAGATTATGATAAAATCAAGACAGTTTATTATGGCTTTGGTGAAAGTATTGGCAAAGGAATAGACCGTGGAATGCAAACATTGGGAGATTACGCGGCACAATTGAAATTTTTATTTACCGAGAAGGGCGCTACATCGATTGGAGGTTTTGCTACTATAGGTAATCTATTCCCAGCTGAATGGGACTGGCAACGATTTTGGGAAAACACAGCATTTATTTCCATAATTCTTGCGTTTATGAATATTTTACCAATTCCTGCATTGGATGGTGGACATGTGATTTTTCTTATTTATGAAATTATCACCCGCAGACCTGCGCCTCAAAAAGTACTAGAATATGCCCAGTACGTTGGTTTCTTTCTGCTTATGGGCCTATTGCTTTATGCCAATGGTAACGACATTTTTAAATGGCTTTTTGGCGGATAATCTTTATTGTAGTAAATTGCTCTGATTTTAAAAATTGAATATGAAAAAAATAATTGTTTTAATACTCGCTATTGTCTCTTTAGTGAGTTCATCGCTTGAAGCACAAATAACCGAAGGACACATTTCTTACAAAATGGATGTAGCATCAGATGACCCAGACATGGCAATGGCCGTATCCATGATGCAGGGTTCCAAAATGGAAATGTATTTCAAAGACAAAGCTACCCGAGTTGAAATGAGCATGGGAGCGATGATGAACATTACTTCCATTACAGATGAAAATTCTGGAAATGTTTTGATGCTAATGGGAGGTATGATGGGTAAAAACGCAGTTCAGACAACTATAGCAGAAACAGAGAAAAGTAATACTGAAAACATGCCTAAGTATGATGTTACTTTCTCTGACGAAACAAAGGTTATTGAAGGCTATAACTGCAAGAAGGCTATACTTACAGATGAAGGAGGTAACGAAAACATTTTTTGGTATACAGAAGAAATTATGATGTCTAAAAAAGGACAAAATTATTTAAATGAGGAAATTCCTGGAATGGCCATGCAATATGACATGAATAATGGAGGTTTGAAAATGACATTAACTGTTACGAAAGTTGAAACTACTTTAGACAAAAAAACATCAAAAACCTTATTTCAAACTGCGATACCAGACGGTTACAATGTTATGACAATGGATCAGCTCAAAATGATGGGAGGGGGTCAATAGTTCAATAGTGAATTTAGACATTGGGAGCTTTATGCTCCCTTTTTTGTTTCCATTAACCAAGAAATTCTATATTCCGTTTTAAACCACTAAACTTTGTGCGTTTTATCGGACTGTTTTTAAACATACTATTGAAGACATCTTCTGTTAAATCTTTCCAATCATTTTTAGTCATTTCAAACAAAGATTCATTGGGTAGGAATCTTGGTTCATTATGTTTTTTAGAAAAGCGATTCCATGGACAAACATCTTGACAGACATCACATCCAAATGCCCAGTTATCCATTTTACCTTTGAATTCATTGGGTATTAATTGGTCTTTCAATTCAATTGTAAGATAACTTATGCATTTGGATCCGTCCAAAACATAAGGTGCAACAATTGCATCAGTAGGACAAGCATCGATACATTTGGTGCAGGTGCCACAATAATCTTTTATTGGGCCGTCATATGACAATTCCAAATCAATAATCATTTCAGAGAGAAAGAAAAATGATCCTATTTTAGGATGAATCAAATTCGTATGTTTTCCAACCCAACCAGCACCTGATTTTTTTGCCCAAGCCTTTTCCATAACTGGGGCAGAATCAACAAATACACGTCCGTTTATTTGTCCTATTTCTAGTTGTAATTCATCGAGAAATATCTTCAACTTTTCCTTAATTACTTGATGATAATCTTCCCCAAAAGCGTATTTAGAAATTTTAGGTGCTTCTTCATCCACACTATTAGTTTGATTTGGATAATAATTATAGAGCAAGGTAATAACCGATTTGGACCCTTCTAGGAGAAGTGCTGGATTCAAGCGCTTATCAAAATGATTCTCCATGTAGTGCATTTTGCCATGAAGATTATTTTTAAGCCATTCCTCTAATCTAGGGGCCTCATCTGATAAAAATTCGGCCTTTGATATTCCACAATATAGGAATCCAAAATCATAAGCCTTTTCTTTTATTAAACGTGTATAATACTCCTTATTTGCCACCTTTCAAAACAGACCTCCTTGAAACCATCCACTTTCCTTTCCGAAATGCTTATAAGCCTTTTCTGTCACTTTACGCCCTCGAGTTGTCCGCATTAAAAATCCTTCTTGTATTAAAAATGGCTCATAAACTTCCTCTAGGGTACCTGCATTTTCTCCGATTGCAGTTGAGATTGTCGTTAAACCAACCGGTCCTCCATTAAACTTATCGATGATGGTTTTTAAAATTCGGATATCCATTTCATCTAAGCCGTTTTCATCAACATTTAGTGCTTTTAAAGCAATTTCAGTTATTGCATTATCAATACGTCCAGTTCCCTTAATT
>CANHJY010000206.1 GCA_947461185.1 Flavobacteriales bacterium | reverse complement strand
AATTGATGAAGGTACCAATGCGATTATAAAAGCAGTAAAAGGTGAATATCATACAGCACGTAAAAAGGATAAGAATTCAGCAGGGAAAATTGTAATTGTTTTGGTGATATTACTGGTGATATTTTCGATGGGCTCAGGTGGTGGCGGAGGATCAATGATGAGTAGGAGAGGACATCGCGGTTTTGGTGGTCCAATGTTTTTTCCAATAGGTGGAGGATTTGGCGGATCAAGTGGTGGCGGAAGCTCTGGCGGGGGAGGATTTGGTGGATTTGGAGGAGGAAGCTTTGGCGGTGGAGGTGCAAGTGGGGGGTGGTAAAAAGTTCTTTTGACACGAAGGCACAAAGACACGAAGACACAAAGTTAATTTGGAGGATAGTTCCAACCTCACAAACCTCACAAACCTCATAAACCTCATAAACTTCAATTAAAAAAAACTACAAATGAAAAAATTCATGTTAGACATCAAGCTTGAAGGATTAGATAACGAAACAAGAATGAGTTTACTTCCTAGAGAACAAGAGTTGGTAAAAGAAATGGAAGAAAATGGAACCATTGTACATAACTTCATCAAGTTAGATATGTCAGGAATTTACATAGTTATGATGGCAGAAGATATTGAAGGTGTTCATGCAAAACTTTCTACTTTACCTTATTATCCTTATATGAAAATTGTAGTTGTACCAGTGAGGGTTGTTAATCATATTAATCAGTAAGTTGTTGAATGTTAGATGATTAGAAACTTAATGCTAGAAGTTGGAAGTTTTCACCCTTATTATTAACAAACAAAGAAACCTTCATTTCTTATAGCCATGCTTTGAGCCAATTCTTCTGGTGTTACATCAGGATCAAATCTCTCATAAAGAGTTTGTATACAACCATCAACTTCTTCAAACTCTTTTAATATACCATACCTATTGTCACGAAGAAGATGTCGTACAGCAATATCTCTAATTGCCCACATTTTTACATGTCCTAATCTCTTGGCTATACAACCATAATCATCAGGTGATGATCTATTTCCTTGTTCATCAGCCTCAAATACAATTGTTTCTTCGAGTTTATAACATGTAGACGCAATAACATATTTAGGACTAGATGATGTTATTTCTCTATCCAAATAACTGCTATTCTGATCTTGATGGTCATCCTTTTTTAGTAGTTTTGATATCCAGTTCATAACCTATTATTTTACCTTTGTAAAATTGTTTTATTTTTTTTCTCCCTTATAAGAAAAATGAAAAAATTCACTAAACAATTTAAAAACGCTTGAACTTCGGAAATATCCCCATACCTCATCATGTTTTTACAAAAAGACACTGAGATTTTTTTAAGACAAAAAACTTTGAAGAACAAACAATACAACATTCATATACGCCCACCGTTAAAACGGTGGGCTAAAAAATTTAATGCGGTAACAAATTAAACAAACCTTTTGAACTTTTTGATCTCATAGTGCGGGTTGAAAATCTTCAACCCCTTCGACCTTACAAACCTCAGAAACCTCAGAAACCTCAATCTCTTTCGATGATTGGTGAAAACACCAACATCGGCAGACGAAAATTCCCAACCTCACAAACCTCACAAACCTCATAACCCTACTTCAACTTCTCTTCAATATACTTTTCAATTTCTTCTCCTTTTGCTTTTGAAATTTTACCCAATGCTTTTGAAATACTTGGGTCGATGAAACTCAAATATTGAGCAGGGATGCTATTTCTGAATTCTAAAATTTTATCAATTCCAGCTTTAATTTTTGTCATGTCATTTAACTTAGATAAATAAACAGCAAACTTATCAGTCATTGAAATTTTTTCCTGACTTAATGGAGCTTCAGCATATCGGTTAGCGATGAAGTCAAAATCTGCTTCTGTTCCTTGTGTTAAAATAATTTTATTTACCTCGTCTCCAAATGCTCCTTTTACATCATTGCTGTATTTTTTTGCAAGTTCAAAAGCACCTTCTGGATTGATGGTATTTATTCCTTTAAAAGCAGCACCTGCAACACTGTAAGACGAATCTTTAATGGCTGTTTCAAATAATGATAAATACTTTTTATCTCCATTTTTTACAAGAAAATTAATAGCAGCTGCTTTTACTTTTTTGTTTGGATCATTTTTTGCAATGCGCTCAATTTGATTGATAATTGAAGTGTCTGATTTAAAACCAGAAGTACCTATTTTCTGAATTGTACTTATTCTAAGTTTGAAAAACTTATCATTAAGTCCTTCCGAAAGTTGAGCAACGCTGTTCTTTGCAAAATAATCCAACGCCTCTTTTCTGTCTAAATAATTTTTGCCATACTTCCATTGTGCTAGATAATTTGCGTCAGTTTTAGAATCCGTTTTATCAGCAAGTAAAATTTTATCTGCATCAACACTAATCCAATCTGGCATTTTCGTTACGTTGAATTTAAAAGTGTCACTCAAATTTGATGCTGTTATATTTTGTCTAGTTGCTTTCCCATCTACATAAATATCAACCGCCATTGGCAAAATGAAAGCTTTTCCAGATTTTTGAACTTGATCTATAATAACTGAAGCCATGTTTTTTTCTGAATCAAAGCCATAACTGATTTTTAATTTTGGATGTCCACTTCCATAGTACCATTGATTCCAAAACCAATTTAAATCTCTACCCGTAACTTCTTCAAATGCCAAACGCAATTGATGTGCTTCTCCAGTTTTGAATTTATTGGTGGTTAGATAGTTGTTTAATGATTTGAAGAATGCATCGTCCCCTACATAGTTTCTCAACATATGTAAAATGCGTCCCCCTTTATTATAGCTAACCGCATCAAACATATCTTCCCTGCTGGCATAATGAAATCTTGCCAAATCTTTTTTCTCTGATCCACTCATCATATACCCTTGCATATCTTCGAAATTATGCGCATCAGCAAAATCTTTACCATATTTATATTCATCCCAAAGGTATTCGCTGTAATTGGCAAAGCTTTCATTAACGGTTAGGTTACTCCAGCTTTCAGCCGTTACTAAATCGCCAAACCAATGGTGAAATAATTCATGGGCTATTGTTTCTTCCCAATCATTACCTTCTGTTAATTCACGTGAATTTTGATAAGCACTTTCCTGATGCAATGTAGCAGAGGTGTTTTCCATGGCACCACTCACAAAATCTCTTCCGACAATTTGTGCATATTTAGGCCAAGGGTATTCAACATTTAATTTTTTTGAAAAGAAATCCATCATTTCTGGAGTATTCCCAAAAACACCACGAGCATAAGGCTGCTGCTTTTTTTCAACATAGTAACTCACTTCTTTTCCTTTATAACTGTCTTTTACAATGGCAAAATCACCTACACCCATAAAAAATAAATATGGAGCATGTGGTAAATCCATTTTCCAATAATCCGATCTACTTCCATCCGTATTTTTCTTTTGACTGATTAATAAACCATTACTAAGGGTAACGTATTTATTGGGTACTGTCATGGTAATTTCTTGAGTAGATTTCTGATTGGGTTTATCAATCGTAATCATCCATGCACTGTTGGATTCAGTTTCACCTTGAGTCCAAATTTGGGTTGGCTTGTTTTTGTCTGATCCTGTTGGATTGATGAAATAAAGTCCTTTTGCATCTGTAATTGCGGCACTTCCTTCAGATTCCAATTCATTAGGTCTGCTGATATACTCAAAATACAAAGTGTACTTTTCGCCACCCTTGTAAGTTTTATTTAGTTTGATGTTCAATTGCTTCCCATCATAATCATACTTCAATTTGGTTTTTAAGCCTGCATTAAATAATGAAACCTCTTTAATCGTCATTCCTTTAGCATCAAGCCTTACAGAGTCTGTAGCATAAAATGTAGGTTGTAATGTAAGCCACTCCATTCCATTCATGGTAGCGCTGTCGAAATTGAATTTCACTTCTAGTTTTGTATGTACTACACTATTGATTTTTGTTTCGCTACTTCTGTATATTTTCTTCCAACTGGTGTCTTTTGATTCATTTTGAAATTGTGCAAATGTGGTTTCAGTTGTAATTAATAATAACAGTAAAATAAATGGATT
>CANHJY010000205.1 GCA_947461185.1 Flavobacteriales bacterium | reverse complement strand
TCAAAACCTTCGAAGAATTTCTTCCAGCCGATGTCGACACTTTCAGGATCCTGCAGATACTGTTTGTACAGGTGATCTATGGCATTTACGTCTGCATTTCCAACGTATGTTACTTTATCCATGGTATTGTGCACGTTTATGGAAAAGCAAATTTAGGGATTTTGCTTGGAAGCGAAGGGAGAAAAATGGTTTTTTGTTATTTGTTGCTCCCAATAATAGTTAAACTTATGAGTAAAGTTAATTTTCAAAACATTTAAAAGAGGAATAATTACATACAAGAGTTTAACAAATCCACATATTAAATGCTTTTCAATTAAGGTTCTTAAAAAAGAATTTAATGAATAAAGAAGGTATACACCTATAACTGCGAAAGAAGTAATTAGTTATATTAAAAACAACGCGTTGACGAATGCTTCTACTTAATGCTAAGGATTTTAAAGTCCTGATGTTTTTTCTAAATCTGATTGAGATCTTAAACTTACCGTAGATTTTAAATAGGAAATTGAAAGATAATAAGCATTAGAAACACTTAGTTTTATAGATTTCAAGGATAAAATTTTATTTAATTCTGAACCATCTAATTTATAATTTGCTGCGTTCAACACTGACTTAATATTAGTCAAAACACCTTCACTTTCAGTATTATTTTCGATATTTTGGTTAATTACTTTGAGAAAATCAGTAATTGAAGTATTTATATCATCCATTTTCAAAGATGGATTATTTTTTACTTCAGAAATTTGTTTGTCAATCAATTCAATTGATTTCTTTTCTCCTTTTTCAATTAAGGCAATTTTATCTATAAGTTTTTGAAGTTTATCTTTTCTTTCAACTGTGATATTAGTGTTTTCAACTAAAAATGATTTAATGTCAAAAGTTGCCATGTTTGAAACATCATGGTTCATTTGAGTTGCAAGATCCAAGTTTTTAGATATTAATTCCAAATCTGAGGATTCTTCAACAGACTTGCTACAGGATGAAATTAGGAGTAAGGAAACAACTAAACAACTTAATAATACTGATTTTGACATTTTTCTATTTTTAAATAATTTAAACAAATATAACTTTTTTTAATTCTAATCCTACTTATTCGTGATTCCATAAATAGGCTTCTTGCTTTTCAAATTCTATAGTCATTTCAACCTTTATAATAATCAAAAACCCTCATTGGTTAAAATGAAGGTTTTTGATTTTAAGCTTAAATTTCTTTCTATAAATGTAGCTTCTACCCAGAACACATTTGACTGCGTCGGATTTCCGTTCTGTCTAGAACCGACTAGCGTCGCTTCTACCCAGAACACATCTCACAAGCGTCTGGATTTTCGAGTGAGCATGCGATTGCGGCTTGTTGTTCTTCAATTGTTTTTTCAGACGGTTTTTCAACTACTGACTTGTCAACCGTAAACTTGATTGCATCAGTTGCCGCTTTGGTTCTGAGATAATACATTCCTGTTTTCAAACCTTTTTCCCACCCATAAAAGTGCATGGAAGTCAATTTCGCAAAATTTGCATTCTCCATGAAAATATTCAATGACTGAGATTGACAGATATATGCTCCACGATCAGCGGCTTGGTCAATTAATGCTTTTTGAGAAATTTCCCAAGCTGTTTTATATAGATCTTTGAGTTTTTGTGGAATTTCATTGATCCCTTGAATGGAGCCGTTTGCAGCCATTATTTTTTGACGCATTTCTTTAGTCCAAAGCCCTTCCTTAACCAAATCTTTAAGTAAATGCTTGTTCACCACGATAAACTCTCCAGATAAGACACGACGTGTATAAATATTTGAGGTATAAGGCTCGAAACATTCATTGTTTCCTAAGATTTGTGCTGTAGATGCAGTCGGCATAGGTGCAAGAAGCAACGAGTTACGTACACCATATTTCATAACTTCCTCTTTCAGTACGTTCCATTCCCAACGATCAGTAGGTGTTACACCCCACATATCAAATTGAAATACGCCCTTAGACACTGGTGAGCCAGCGAATGTTTCATAAGCACCTTCAACTTTAGCTAAATCTTTAGATGCGGTCATTGAAGCGTAATAGATTGTTTCAAAAACTTCTCTGTTCAATGCGCGAGCCTCTTCGGATTCGAATGGATACCCTAATGAAATGAATGCATCAGCAAGACCTTGTACACCGAGTCCGATTGGACGATGGCGCATGTTAGAATTTTTTGCCTCTTCTACTGGATAGTAGTTTTCATCAATAATTCTATTCAAATTTATTGTCGCTTGATAAGTAACTTCAAACAATTTATTGTGATCAAATTTACCATCCTCTGTAACAAATTTAGGCAAGGCTAAAGAAGCAAGATTACAAACTGCAATTTCATCTGGAGCAGTGTACTCGATGATTTCCGTACACAAGTTAGACGACTTTATCGTTCCCAAATTTTGTTGATTTGACTTGGAATTTGCAGCGTCTTTATACAACATGTAAGGCGTACCTGTTTCAATTTGCGATTCTAATATCTTAAACCACAAATCTTGAGCTTTAATAGTTTTTCGACCTTTACCTGCTTGCTCATATTGCGTATACAAAGCTTCAAAATCAGCGCTGTGGGTATCAGCTAAACCTGGACATTCATGAGGACACATTAAAGTCCATTCTCCATTTTCTTTAACACGCTTCATGAATAGGTCTGGAATCCATAAGGCGTAGAATAAATCTCTTGCTCTTTGTTCTTCTTTACCGTGATTTTTTCTTAAGTCAAGGAAATCAAAAATATCAGCATGCCATGGCTCAACGTAAATAGCGAAAGAACCTTTTCTTTTCCCTCCACCTTGATCTACATAGCGCGCTGTATCATTGAAAACACGCAACATAGGCACAATTCCATTTGATGTTCCGTTTGTTCCTTTAATATAAGAACCTGTTGCTCTAACATTGTGAATAGACAACCCTATTCCACCAGCAGATTGGGAAATTTGGGCACATGATTTCAGCGTGTCATATATTCCACTAATGCTATCTTCTTTCATTGTTAGTAGAAAACAAGACGACATTTGTGGTTTAGGTGTGCCGGAATTGAATAACGTTGGTGTGGCATGCGTAAACCAACCTTCTGACATCAAGTTGTACGTTTTGATCGCATCCTGGATATTGTTTTTATGAATTCCAACAGCTACGCGCATCAACATTTGTTGCGGACGCTCAACAATGCTACCGTTTAATTTCATTAAATAAGAACGTGTCAATGTTTTAAACCCGAAATAATCGTATCTAAAGTCTCTGTCGTAAATGATGCTTGAATCAAGCAGCTCTTTATTTTCTTGAATTATTTTGTAAACATCTTCTGCCACTAAAGAGGCATTAAGTTTTGTTTTTGGATCGATGTAGTTATACATATCATCAATAACTTCAGAAAACGTTTTTTTCGTTTCCTTGTGTAAATTGGAGACAGCAATACGGGATGCTAAAAGCGCATAATCAGGATGATCGATTGTTTTTGCTGCGGCAACTTCAGCAGCAAGATTATCAAGGTTAGTAGTTGTGACACCATCATAAATCCCTTCGATAACCTTCATCGCAACTGCTTCAGGAGAAACCAAAGGGTCTAATCCGTAGCACATTTTAATAATTCTTGCGGTAATTTTATCAAATTTTACCGCTTCTTTTCTTCCGTCTCTTTTAACTACGTACATGGTAATAGTATTTCAAATAATGTAATAATGGTTTTTTAAAATTCTTCATCTAAGCTGAACATCTGGTTTTCTTTTCCAGATAACACACCCGCCTTTTGGTATTCTCCTACCCTTCTTTCAAAGAAATTTGATTTTCCTTCAATTGAAATCATTTCCATGAAATCGAAAGGATTGGTAGAATTGTAAATTTTTTCATTACCTAGCTCAACTAACAAACGATCTGCAACAAACTCGATGTATTTTGACATCAATTCACTATTCATTCCTATTAATTTAACTGGTAGCGCATCAGTAACGAATTCTTTTTCAATTTCAACTGCATCAGCAATAATCTCGCGTACCTGTTCTTTAGAAAGTTTGTTGATCAGGTGTTTATTGTACAATAAACAGGCAAAATCACAATGTAAACCCTCATCTCTTGAAATCAACTCATTCGAGAAAGAAAGACC
>CANHJY010000204.1 GCA_947461185.1 Flavobacteriales bacterium | reverse complement strand
CGTCTAGACGAATATGTAATTGGTCAAGATGACGCCAAAAAAGTTCTCTCCGTTGCTGTTTATAACCACTTCAAAAGACTCAATCAACCGAGTTCCAAGGATGAAATCGAAATTGAAAAATCCAATGTAATACTGGTTGGTAGAACAGGCACAGGTAAAACTTTGCTAGCGAAGACAATCGCCAAAATGTTAAATGTTCCTTTTTGTATAGCTGATGCAACAGTGCTTACAGAAGCAGGTTACGTAGGTGAGGACGTTGAAAGCATACTTTCAAGGTTACTTCAAGCAGCAGATTACAATGTGAATGCCGCACAGCATGGAATTGTTTTTATTGATGAAATTGATAAAATTGCAAGAAAAAGTGATAATCCATCAATTACCCGAGATGTTTCAGGAGAAGGAGTACAACAAGCACTTTTAAAATTATTGGAAGGATCAATTGTAAATGTACCGCCTCAAGGAGGTAGAAAACATCCTGAACAAAAAATGATTCAAATCGACACTAAGAATATTTTATTTGTTTGTGGTGGAGCATTTGATGGAATTGAAAAAATTATTGCGAATAGAGTAAACCGACAAATCATTGGCTTTAATTCATCAGAAAATGAATTGATTGAAGAAGATAGCCTTTTGAAATATATCAATCCAACTGATGTAAAAACTTTTGGTCTAATTCCAGAACTTATTGGTAGATTTCCTGTCCTTACCTATCTTGAACCACTTGATGCAAAAAGTCTAAAAAGAATCTTAACAGAGCCTAAAAATGCATTGGTAAAACAATATATCAGACTATTTGAAATGGATGGTGTTAAACTTAATTTTGACGCTTCTGTTTTAGATTTTATTGTTACCAAGGCAATTGAATTCAAATTAGGCGCAAGAGGACTCCGTTCAATTTGTGAGGCGATACTTAATGAGGCTATGTATGAATTACCTTCAAGCAATGAGAAAGCATTCAGAGTTACGTTAGACTATGCCGAAAAGCAATTTTTAAAGTCTAAAATGGCCACCTTAAAAGTTGCATAGTTCCTCACTAATTTACTTTAAAACAACAATATTTGATTATTGCTCCTTTTGCGGTAAATAACTTTTCGTAGTGTGTTTTTATTGGGAGAATATCACTGAGTTCTTCTGATATGTTAGATGTGCTTTCGGCATATAAATCATTCGAAGAAAAAAGCAATTCATAACCATGAGTCGCTATCTCTTCCATAGTGAAATCATAAAGTAGATCCGAATCTGTCTTTAAGTGAATTAAAGCTCCTGGTTTTAGCATTTTTTTGTACCTGTCAATAAATACAGCCGAGGACAAGCGTTTATTGGGCTTTTTAGGCTGAGGATCCGAAAAGGTCAACCAAATTTCATCAATTTCATTGGCTTCAAAACAATCATTGATAAAATCAATCTTTGTTCTTAAAAATCCTACATTATTTAGGTTCTCTTCAATCGCTTCTGTGGCTCCAATAAACATTCGTGCGCCTTTAATGTCCACACCGATGAAGTTTTTGTACCGAAATTTTCTAGCCATCCCTACGCTGTACTCCCCTTTACCGCAACCTAATTCAAGCACTAAAGGATGTTCATTTTTGAAATAATCAGCTTTCCATTTTCCTTTCATGTAAAATGTTTCACCAATTACAGGTTCAAAAACATTTGAATACGTTTTGATTGCTGCGAATCTTCTTATTTTATCCTTACCCATTTCAATGAAATAAACTAACTCCAAGAAAAACTAACTTCATAACCGGTATGTCTCCTTATATTAAATACTGTTCCATCATTAAAAATCAAATACTGCCCTTTTACTCCGACTAATTCTCCTGAGAAATTAGCTGATTTATCAAGCGATGTACTTTTAATTACTTTCGGATAATGTGAAACAGGAAAGTACAATTCCATATGATCGTCATCATCACAAAAATAAGTCAACAAATCATCGGGTAATGTATCGTAGAGGTTCCATTTTTCTTCAACTAAATCGATATCAGCATCAATTTCGTTCTTTAGCATTTTTTGCCAATTGGTTTTATCTGTATACATCGATTTTAAGGCTACCTCTAATCGTCCAGCCTCATATCGGTTTGGTGTTCGAGCGAAAACAATAGCTTTAGCTGCTCCCTGATCTATCCACCTCGTTGGTACTTGTGTTGAACGTGTTACACCAACTTTAATCGCGTCCGTTGCAGCCAGATATACCACATGTTCAACATTATGATGCAATAATTCCCATTCCACGTCTCTCCCCTCCCCTAAATGCGCACGGCATAATTCAGGTCTAATTATACACGGTGATGATTCAGCGCCCGTTGAAAAACAGTTAAAGCAAAAGCCATCACCAAAAGATTTTTTTATCGTTTTATTACAACCTGAACAGATTATAATTCCAGTCCATCCAAAGGTTACCTTTTTTCCAATCAACTCGTTTAAATCAATATCTTCGTTCAGTGAAAGGCGATAACTAATCGGGTTTCCTAGTTCTGTCCTCATTTTGCGAAGAATACCATTTGATTCCATATTTTAATCTTTAGGCAGGATATTCATTTTTTCAGCGAAATGATAGCAATAATCCCTCAAATCCTCACAAATTAAATTCTCTGCTGTTGCGCGTTCAAAGGTATCCGCCATTGTCAACAAGGTTTGATGAAAAAAGCGTTTCATTTCATCAACAGACATTTCTTTCGTCCAGAGATCAATTTTCATCGTATTTTGTTCTTTTTCATCCCATAGCGAGAGCATAAATGCTTTTGCATCTGCATCTTTTACTGCGCCATCTTCCGCATTCCACTGAATTGATATTGGTAAGTTGTTGTCATCTAAACCCACCTTTAGTGTTATCTCTGATGTCTTTTTGATTTGGCTATTCATTTCAATCTATTTCGTAATTGGTAATAATTGCTTCGTAATTTGTTTGGAGTAATTCATTTGGGCTACATTCTGTGTTTTGAACATATTCCTCAACCAAGCGGAATCCCAAATATTGTCCTAAACGATCCGGGCCTTTTTCTGGAAGTCCAACTGTAAAAGGACCGTCATTTAATAAATTAGCCACCATCATCTCATCTTTTTTGAAAAGCAAGTTTTGATCTACAAGATATTTCCAAAAAGCAACTTCATTATCTTGAGCCCATTTGTAATCTTCTTCCGAATATCGCAGGATAATAGCATTCGAAGCCGCTGGAAGAGCAGCTTTAGTTAAATACATTATTTTTCCCCAACGGATCATATTCTCTGCCAAATTGCAGTTTACCGCCCAGTTGAAATCCACATTATCTGTTTCTTCACCTTTTGGCATAACATAATGTGTCATCACCCAAGAGCATATGGCGTCTCGAACTAAAAAATCCCTATTCCAGGCTTCTTTAATCCATGATGGAAAATAACTGCCCGGCAATTCCTTAATAACATCCGTTTTGGAGTCCAAGTTGCGATCCAAACCAATTGCAATTTCTTTAGTGGTACTTAATGAATTGACATTAAAACACGAATTGATAAAAACAATTTTACTTGGAATTTTCCCGTCGTTGAAATGATATTTCAAATGTTTAAAACCATCAATAAGCTGCTCCTTTTCAAAGGTCAAGTCTGCAAATTGCCTATTGATTGCTTCGTGAACACTTTTGGCGAATGGATCTTTGTAAAAATTTTGGATTCCTGTTACTACATCATTTTCAGCAGATGAATTAATCTGAAGACAATAAACGCGTTCATATTCATAGACTTCAGGTATTTCAACCATCCATTTACGATGATATTTTAAAATTTGATTAGCATTGCTTTTGGCCAAAAGAGAATCCATATTGATAAAATCAATGTTGACTTCAACATCAGAAGCATCAACATTCAGGGGATCACTTGAACACGATACCAATCCTAATTGAAGAAATAGCAAAACGATAAAAATGCTTTTGAATGTCATTAAAATTTTGGTTAAATTCGTATCAAAATTACACAATTCAAATTCTTCATTTGTCAACTGTATTAACTAAAAGAAAATAAAAATGAAAAAATACTTGTTTACCATTGCGATTATTGGATTTTTCTCTACTCTAAATGCTCAAGAGGCAGCAGACAAGAAAGTTCAAGCAGGATTAGTATTAGGATCCGGGGT
>CANHJY010000203.1 GCA_947461185.1 Flavobacteriales bacterium | reverse complement strand
ATTGAGAGAGGTATGGAAGGCTTTATTATTGGAGCGAAAGAAGATAAAATGGGCATTCGTGGAAGCGATACCCACACGTTATTGTTTAACGACGTTAAAGTTCCCAAAGAAAATAGAATAGGGGAGGATGGATTTGGGTTTAAATTCGCAATGAAGGTACTTTCTGGTGGAAGAATTGGAATTGCTGCTCAAGCCTTAGGCATCGCCGCTGGTGCTTTGGAATTGTCTACCGCGTATTCAAAAGAAAGAAAAGCTTTTGGAAAAGAAATTTATAAGCACCAGGCAATTGCTTTCAAATTGGCTGAAATGGCTACTGAGGTTGAAGCCGCGCGTTTATTGGTTTACAAATCAGCTGTTGACAAGGATAACGGAAGAGATTATACCCAGTCAAGCGCTATGGCCAAATTGTATGCTTCAAAAGTGGCAATGGAACAATCTGTTGAGGCCGTTCAGATTCATGGTGGTTATGGATTCGTCAAAGAATACCATGTAGAACGTTTGATGCGTGACGCAAAAATTACCCAAATCTACGAAGGTACTTCAGAGGTTCAGAAAATAGTTATTTCAAGAGGTTTGCTAAAGGTATAATTATAAAGCTTTTTCGAGAACTTCTAATCCTATCCCTCGTGATCCTTTAATGAGTATCAGTTGATCGTCAATTGGGTTGTTTTGTAATATAGCAAGCAATTCATGTGTGTCGGTTACTTTATAGATAGCATTGTTTTCTGAAATCCCTTTGAAAATGGGGCCTACCGTAATTTTTTCAATTTGATGTTGATTGGTGAGTTCAATAACGTTTTGGTGTTCAATATTAGATTCACTGCCTAATTCAAGCATGTCTCCAATAATTGCTAATTTGTTGGGATGTTCGATTAAGGCAAAACTTTCTATTGCCGAACGCATACTTGTTGGATTGGCATTGTAACAGTCTAAAATGAGCGTGTTTTTGTCCGTTCTAACTATTTGAGAACGTTTGTTTGTAGGTTCATAATTGGAAATGGCTGCATTGATTTTTTCGGGTTCTATATTGAAGTGTAAACCAAAGGTAATCGCAGCAAGGAAATTATAGAAATTGTATTTTCCAATCATTTTGGTTTCAATAATTGGTGATTCGTAGTTTCCGTTTTTCCATTTTAAGCAAACAAAAGGATTTAACTCGATTAACTCTCCCCAGGTGAAAGCATTGGATTGGGTTCCGTAACTAAGATTTTTAATTTGTTGCGGTATATGAGCAGCCAATGTCTCATCGTCATTGTTATAAACAATGATTCCTTGCGATTGCTGAACGCTATCATATAATTCCTTCTTAGTTTTTAGAACACCTTCAAATGATCCAAATCCCTCTAGGTGAGCCTTACCAATATTGGTAATAATTCCCATGTTAGGCTCTGCAATTTCACATAATTCTTGAATATCATGTGGCCGATTGGCACCCATTTCAATCACGGCTATTTGATGCTTTTCATTGAGCCGGAGTAGGGTTAAGGGAACACCAATGTGATTATTTAAATTCCCAATTGTTGCTAGTGTATTATAAGAAGTTGAAAGTACTGCATGAATGAGTTCTTTAGAACTGGTTTTACCATTACTACCAGTAATACCAATTACAGGGACATCAAATTTCTTGCGATGAAAATTGGCTAATTGCTGTAAAAAATGGAGACTATTGTCTGTTAGAAAGATTCTTGAATCATCACAAAATTTAGAATCATCAACGATTACATATTTAGCACCGAGTTCGAGTGCTTTGAATGCAAATTCATTTGCATCGAAGTTTTCACCCTTCAAGCAGATAAATAAACAATCTTGAACAATATTTCTGGTGTCTGTGCAAACTCCAGTGCATTCATAGAATAAATCAAAGGTTGCTGGATTATTCATTTTATTTCCATTAAAAAAGCCCGTTACCGGGCTTTAATTTTAATTATTTTTTTCTTCTACCAATTCCCAGGAAGGCATTTCCACTTCCGCCTTGATAGTTATTACCGTGTGGGCTTCCAACTCTATCCATACAACATCTAAAGCCTAATGTTGCCATAGATAAGCGCTCGTCTAAGTATCGGCGGTTACCCACATTTAACCAATATGCTCTGTCTGCCCAAGAACCTCCTTTATAAACACGAGATCTGTCAGATATCATTGTTGTTGGCCAACCGTTTCTTGATTTTGAATCACCTGTAATTTGTTCTCCTTCTAAGTTGTAATTTTCATGGTCATTTTGATACATAATCAAATCTTCACTTCTTTTACCAGCATTAATATCAGCCTTTTTACCAGTATTATCATAGTAGGTTGAAGACTCTATATCTCCATCTTTATAGTCAATGTAATCATCTTTACGGTAATTAAGTCGCGTTAAATTCTCCTCTTCTGTAACATTTCTGTATTTTAATTTACCCGGTGTACTAACAACATATTCTTGAAAACCAGCTAATATCATTGCAATTGCATCGGTCGAATAGTTATTAAAAACTTTTTGAGCTTCTTTAACATCAGGATTTTCAATGATGAGAGGATAGTTGGGCGCGTCTTCTTTTGGCGGTTTGCTTGCATCATACCAATATAATTTGTTCATAGAAAGAATTCCGTCCATTACATGAGTTTTAATGATTTTATCTGCGTTTGCAAACATCTTGTTATTTAACTCTTCAATCGCAGCATCGATATAATGATTTAAAGACTTCAACATTCTGACCTCAATATCGTCTACTTTTTTATCATGACTTAAATATTCACTACTTGGCTCAAACCCTTGATTAACTTGATGTGTTAAGTCATGCTTGGATTTGATGTTATTCACCATTCCTTCAGTTAATTTCTTGTCAGTATCGTTTAAATAATTTTCTTTACCTATTGTAGTATAATCTTGTCCAGAAATACGCTGGTAGCGAACACGCTCAAATTCATTTAAAAATTCTTTCATACCATGAACGTCGTAGGAGATATTATCAAAATTAGTCATTTGATTTTTAAAACCATTCTCAGTCAAAACCAACTGTTTGGTTTCAAAAACATTGCCTCTAAATGGTCGGAATTCATCAAAATCTTCGGAAGATAAGGGACGATATACGTCTAATACCCATTCAGAAACATTACCTGCCATGTTGTACAAACCGTAATCATTTGGCCAATAAGACTCAACAGGAGCGGTTACGTCGGCACCGTCATTTAAAGCTCCAGCAACACCCATGTAATCACCATGTCCTCTTACGAAGTTGGCTAGAATTGCACCTTTGAATTGATCATTCTCATCACGCACCCAGTGACCGTCCCAAGGATAAAATCTTCTGGCATCTACATTTTCTGTACCTTCTTCCAGATTGCCAATTAATCCACTAGCCGCAAATTCCCACTCTGCTTCGGTTGGTAGTCGGTAATGAGGCAGTAACATACCGTCCTCCATTCTTATTGGTCTTCTTATGTATTTACCTTGATCATCTGGTTGATCTTTAATACCCAAATCAATTGGGCCGAAATGATAATCGGCAGGATCATCTGAGGTTGCAGCATTTACAGGATCGCCTTTCTTTGTTTTCTTTTTTGCAGGAGGTTCTTTTGCCTCTGCTAGTTTATATGCTTCGGTTCCATTAACAACATCGCCATCATTAACCCCACTTAATTTACCATTAGCTAAATAAAGATCTGTGTTAAATACCTGATCTGGATCGCGGTCAGCATACTTGAGTATGTCCTCACGAACTAAAATTTGCTCGTTCACACGATCGGTTCGCCATTTGCAATAATCATTCGCTTGCAACCAAGATACACCAACAACCGGATAATCTCTGTAGGCTGGATGTCTCAAATAGTACTCAACATATTTTTCATTGAAACCCAACGGTGTTCTCCAACACAAGGTGTCAGGTAAAGCATTTTGATAAACCATAGGAAAATAAAATTCATCATCTGGTTCTCCTTTATCTGTTTTCATATAAGTTCTAGACAACCAATACAAATACTCTAACCAGTGAAAATTGGTAACCTCCGTTTGATCCATGTAAAATGAAGACACCGTTACACGAGCTGCACGATTATTCCAATCGTACATCACATCTTGTTCAGCACGTCCCATGGTAAAAGTTCCACCTTCGACGAAAACAAGACCGGGACCAGTCTCT
>CANHJY010000202.1 GCA_947461185.1 Flavobacteriales bacterium | reverse complement strand
AATTTACTAATCGACAAAGATTTTAACTTTTTAGGTCATGTAACAGCAAATGGATTAGCATATCACCCTGGAACACGGTCAAAAGATAAAGAGCATTTTGTAGTAAACGAGGTGTACGAGCGTATCCTTCGTTTGGTTAGAAAAAGTGGTGGAAATATTGTTTTCGTCGATAAAGGTATGCTGGATAATTGGGAAGGTATAGCCATGCAACTGAGGTATCCCTAAAATAAATTTTAAAATTATGACACATTTATTAAGAAAAATAGCGCCTTTTGATAAATACGTTTTGGATTATGATATGTGGTTTGAGAGACATCCTGCTGTATTTAAATCTGAAGTGGAGGCACTGCGCGAAATGTTGCCTTACGGTGAAAGTCATGGAATAGAGGTAGGCCTCGGGACCGGCAGATTTTCAGTTGAACTTGGCATGAAAGAAGGAGTTGAACCCGCTTTCAATATGAGGAGAATGGCTATTGAAAGAGGAATTGAAGTAATGGATGCGGTTGCCGAAAAATTGCCTTACAAAGATTTGCATTTCGATTTCGTGCTTATGGCATCCTGTATCAGTTATTTTTTCAACATGAAAAAAGCATTTATGGAAGCAAATAGAGTATTGAAAAGAGGCGGTGTATTAATCATTGGATTCATTGAACGAGATAGTTTAATAGGTGAATTATATGAAGACAAACGACATAGAAGTAAGTTTTATAAACAAGCAAATTTTTACAGTTTATCGAAAGTTCTAGCAGTCTTAAAGGATACACAATTTAATGACTTTACAATTTCGCAAACGCTCTTCGGTAAATTAGATGATATTCATGAATTTCAACCTGCCAAAAATGGTTATGGTGAGGGATCCTACATTGTAGTTAAAGCAATTAAAAAATAACCTATGAAATACACACAACTTTATTCCGAGTTAGGTAAATTACTTTATGCCATCGCTGATATTGATAGAAAAGTATCTCCCCAGGAAAAGAATAAACTCATTGATATTATTCACAATCACCTCATGCCGGTTGTGAAAAAAGAGGACGAATTTGGTACTGAGGTAGCTTATTATCCAGAGTTTGAATTTACCTATTTGGAAAGCGAAATTGCTGATGCAGAAGAAGCTTTCGAATCTTTTATGAATTATGTTGAAAAACATCACACTGCAATCAAACCTGATGTACGGGAACGTTGCATAAACGTAGCAAAAGAAATGGCTGACGCGGTTTATGGAATCAACAAAAAAGAACAAGATCTGCTTGATCGTTTGGTTTCCTTTTTTGAGGAATTGGAAAAAAAGGAAAAAACTTACCCGACTACATGATTATTTTTTGAAAACGACCTCATTGTATGGCACTCGGAATCGCGGTCCCCAGATACCTTCTTCTGTTCCTTTTCCAACTGAAATGATCATGTTAATTTCCGCTCCCCAGGGTAGACCAAGTGCCTTGCGAACACGGTAAGCATCTAAACCTTCCATTGGACAAGAATGAAAGCCTTCGGCAGCTATTGATAGCATGAATGTTTGGGCAGCTAATGCACACGATTTATGTGCCATAATGCGCTGGTTGGCAGCTCCGCCTGTGCGGAAAAATGGTTTGCGAAGGCCCCCAAAAAAACTAATGGTTCTTCTTATGGTTGGCATAATGCCAAACCCATCGTTCATGTATAAAAGCGGCATTACTTTTCCATAATACTGTAAACCTCCTTTTTGTAATCGATTCGGTTCGCCTTCTACTGTTTCTTGAATACGTTCAAGATTCCATTTGGCACGTTTCCTCCAAAGGTCTTTTCGCGTTACAAATACAACCATTTCTTGAGCTGTTTTCGCTGCGGATTGACCAAGACAAAGAGGAACAAAAGCTTTTTTTACTTCTTCAGAATTGATCCAGTAAAATTCCCATAGCTGCATGTTGCTGCTGTTTGGTGAAAGAATGGCGCGCTCCAAACTCCTCGTTATTACTTCTTCAGGCACTTTAATATTCGGGTCGAAAACACGATTGGATCTCCTGAAATCTATGATTTGTTGAAATGATTCTTGTAACATCTATTGTTTAATTAAAACGACAAAGTTCACATAATTTTGTTTTGATTAATTTCACATGAACAAAAATTCAACTGATAATGTCTATAATTTACAAATCCATTTCAGAATCGGAGACCACATTAACTGAACTCATGATTCCTTCTTATGCCAATTTCGGTGGTAAAGTGCACGGCGGGATTTTACTCTCTTTGATGGATAAGGTCGCCTACGTTTGCGCTTCAAAACACGCAGGTGGTTATTGTGTTACTGTTGCAGTTGATGGGGTGGAATTTTTAAATCCAGTCGAGGTAGGGGAGTTGGTGTCGCTGAAAGCATCGGTTAATTATGTAGGAAGAACCTCAATGATTATTGGTATTCGTGTTGAAGCTTTACAATCTAAAACCGGAGCAATCAAACACACGAATTCGTGCTATTTTACTATGGCTGCGAAAGACGAAAATGGTAATTTGCAAGAAGTTCCTGGTTTGTTGATAGACAATGAGACTGCTCTCCGTAGGTTTTGCGAAGGAAAAAAACTTAAAGAATTTTCGCTCCAAAAAAGACAAATGTTGAAATCTGATTTAATTCATTTTAATATAGCAGATTTAAGACAATTGTGTGAGGAAGAAAAATGTTTGATTGGGTTTTGATATCAAGTAGATATTTTTCGCAAATCGATTTTTAAATTATAAAACGCTGATTTATTTTAGCGAAAATATTTAAAATAGCTAATTTTATATAGCTAAATAATCTATATTTGCATTGTTAAATGAGCAATATGGAAAGATTGATTTTACAGTATCGGGCATTATTGGAACGGACTTCAACTCAAATGTTGCGCTTTATTCAATCTAAAATCAATTGGGATAACAGAATGATTGCCATTCTAGGGCCAAGAGGAGTTGGAAAAACAACTGTAATGTTGCAGTACATTAAGTTGCATTTAAATGCTAATGAGGCTTTGTACGTCAGTGCGGATGATTTTTATTTCAATTCGAGTAACTTGTTCGATTTAGCCCATCAGTTTCAGTTGAATGGAGGTAAACATTTATTTATTGATGAGGTGCATAAATACGCAAATTGGTCCCAGGAACTCAAAATGATGTATGATAATCTGCCTAATTTAAAAATTACTGTTACGGGTTCCTCCATATTGGATTTGTACAAAGGTACAGACGATTTAAGTCGACGTGTTATGCGTTACAACATGAACGGTTTGTCTTTTCGAGAATATTTGAATTTGAATCAAGAACTACAACTTCATACTTATACCTTACAAGAAATACTAGAACATCAAGTTGAACTTCCATCTGTTGAATTTCCTTTGGTACATTTTAAAAAATATTTAACGGAAGGCTATTATCCATTTTCTATTGAACCCGACTTTTCGATTCGTTTGTTAAATATTTTGAATATGACTTTGGAAACAGATATTCCGATGTATGCCAAAATGAATATAGGTACAGCTCAAAAAATCAAACAGTTGTTAGGAATTATTGCGGAAAGTGTGCCTTTTAAACCCAATTTGACAAAGATTGCTGAAATGGTTGGCGTACATCGAAATCAAATCGTTGAATATTTGCATTTTCTCGAAAAGTCCGGAATTATTCTTCAATTAAGGGACGCAACAAATGGAATTAGGGCATTAGGTAAGGTAGATAAGATTTACTTGGAAAACACCAATTTGATGTATGCTATTGGGAAAAATGCGACCGACATCGGTAATGTTAGAGAAACCTATTTTTTCAACCAGTTACAGCAATTACATGAGGTATACAAGGCACCTAAATCAGATTTTTTAATTGAAGGATATACTTTTGAAATTGGAGGTAAAAATAAAAGTGGAAAACAATTAAAGGACACTTCTAATGCATTCGTTGTTAAAGATGATATTTTGTATGCTTATCAAAATACAATTCCGTTGTGGCACTTTGGGATGATGTATTGAAATGAATTTGGTATTCGCTTGAGTTAAATTTATTTGCACTTTTTTACTTTCTTTGTATCACTTATGTTACTATGATTAACCAGCGTATTAAAGACTACCAAATTATTAGTAAAATCGGAGAAGGAGGAATGGCCTCCGTCTTTCTTGCACAACATGTTTTATTGGGAACTCAGGTT
>CANHJY010000201.1 GCA_947461185.1 Flavobacteriales bacterium | reverse complement strand
GTAAAGGTGTTCACTTTGAAACCAAATGAATCTGCTAAATGCATAAGCATATTGATTTCAGACTGTACATAAGAATGACATGTTATCAATCTTTGAGATTTAAGAATTTCCAGCAATACCTCCAATTCTAAATCCTTTCTTGGCTTTTCAATTTTATTATTTTTAGATGTATTGAATTTTTCCCACTCCGCTTCATATTCAAGTGCCCTATTGAAACCGTCCAAAAAAACTTGTTCAACCCCCATCCTAGTCTGCGGAAAGCGAACTGTTGTATTATCGCCCCAGTTGGCTTGCTTAACATTTTCTCCTAAAGCACATTTAATAAATTTAGGTGCATTATCGATGAGCATTTCATCAGCATCTACGCCCCATTTCAACTTTATCAGGGCAGATTGTCCACCAATTGGATTTGCTGAACCATGCAAAAGCTGAGCTGCAGTTACCCCACCAGCAAGTTGACGATAAATAGAAATGTCTTCAGGATCAATGACATCTCCAATACTTACCTCTGCAGTAACTGATTGACCACCTTCATTAACGCCTTTTGAAATAGCAATATGAGAATGTTCATCTATTATTCCACTTGTCAAATGCTTCCCCGCTGCATCAATAATTTTGGCATTATACGGATATGAAAAATTTCCAGTACCCACAGAGGCAATTTTTCCATCAACTACAATGACCGTTGCATTTTCAACAATACCAGAAGAAGTATTGGTCCAAACCGTTGCATTTTTAATAACTATTGTCTGTTGTTCGGGTTTTTCATCCTGCAAGAATCCATATGACATATTTGGATACCATAGTTTTGCATTATCATTTTCCAATTTGGGTTCATCCTTTTCCTTTAAAACAGACTTCTCCACTTTAATTGCCATCCAATATACCAAACGACCATCGGCAAGTAAACCATCACCTTCAAAAATGGAATGATTTCCTTTGATTTTACCATGTAAACTTACATTACCCTCGATTTTCTTATTTTTCGAAACAAATTGAATCGTGATATTATCATTAGATAAGTTCAAATAGACATTCGTGAAAGTTGTATCTTTTGTGTTTTTTTTATCCGTTTTTGTTTCTTTTATATCCAATAATTTCCCTGAAAGGGTGCCATTATTATCTTCAATTTGAAGTGTTAAAGAAGTATTTTCTATTTGTATGGAATATGTCCCTGCTATTTTTTTGGATTCATTTTGGTTATGAATATACCTTTTACCCAAAATACAAGATTCTTTTAGAACAGCCGGCCCTTCAAAAGGATTGGAATCGTATATACTAAAACACGCAACTTTTCCTTTTTCTAAAGTTCCTAATTGTGCTGATAGGTTTAGCATTTTTGCAGGCTCCGTAGTTAACGCTGCCATTGCGCTTTCAGCAGACAATCCTGCATTCATTGCTTTATAAATATTTTGCCAAAAGCTTTCAGGATCTTGTTGACCATAAGATGAAATACAGAAAGGAATATTATTTTCCGCAAGGGAATTAGGGTTCGACGGTGCGAGTTCCCAGTGTTTTAAATCTGCAAGTGCCACCTGTCTAGCAACATATGGGTCTTTAACATCAAAAGGTGCCGGGAAATTAATAGGTAAAATTAAATGCCCCTTTATTTTTTTCAATGATTCGATCGCTTCATACTCATTTCCGGATCCAAAGTAATTGAATTTAAAACCAAATTCGTTAGCTATTTTCTCCGCTCGAGATATTTCCAATTTGTCTTCCGTTTTAAAAATAAAAGGCAAATCAATGGAACTTTCAAGTGCTTCTAATGATAAATCAGTATGGTGTTTGGAGGTTGATGCATACCATTGCATATCATGAAAAGTTTGGCGCAATAAAGCGATAGATCCCATTTGGGATGATGGATAAGTTTGTTGGGATGTACCTTTGTCAAAAGAATAAAATTGCGCAACCTCTCTTTTAATGATTAATTCATTCGGTGTTCCATTACCCAATGCAGACAAAACTCCTGATCCTCTTGCAATACCATCTTGATTATGACTGATAACAAGACCAAATCCATATTTCATCATTTGTTCATTCGTTGCAAAATCAGTTTGAAAAAATGAACTAGCATTCGTTTCAGATTTTATTGACTCATTCCAACTGTATGCGCCACTTTTAGACGACTCGAGCTGTGGATAAGAACTCCAACTTGTTGATTCAGAGGAAGGCAAACCAACAGAAGACCACGTTTCAATAAAAGATGGAATTATCGTTTTTCCAGAACAGTCTACAACTAAAGCTTCATTCGGTACAAAAATGATTGAACCCACGTCTATTATACTATCACCTTGAATTAGTATTGTTCCGTTTTCAATAGTCTTGTCAGGACTCAACAATATTTTGGCATTCTTGAATGCAATCATTTCAGGTTGCGACTCCTTCAAACCATTAACAGGTTTTATTTGAGCATTTAAAATTATTGTAGTGAAAAACGACAAAAAGAGAATTACTTTTTTCATACATCAAAATGAGAATCGTGAAATTAGCGAAAATGACCGACTTATTTAATCATGGTTTTCATTCTTTTTGATGTATTTTTGTATACAAACACAAAACAAAATAATTATGCATGGTTTTCTAGTTCATTTGCATTCCGGCTTAAGATGGGTATCACTCCTATTATTGGTATACGCCATCCTTAATGCTATTTCTGCACGAAACAGTAACGAGTATACCAAAAAAGATAAATTGGTCAACCTTTTTACAATGGTTTCATTGCACATACAACTAGTTATTGGGTTTATTCTTTACTACTATTCAAGTAAAAGATCATTTTCCTCTGGTTGGATGGGAAATGACATCTATCGCTTTTACGGTCTCGAACACATTTCAATCATGATTCTGGCCATTGCTTTGGTCACCTTTGCAAGAGGAAAAGCAGAACGTTCCAATGATGTGGCTGTAAAACACAAGAAAATCAGAATTTGGTATACCGTAGCACTCCTACTTATACTTATTTCTATTCCTTGGCCTTTTAGAGCGAATTTGGGCGGTGCATGGTTTTAAAGTTAATCGTTATTCTGTCTATAGCTGCACTAACACTTTCTTGTTCTAATCAAAACGGGCAAGCTAACGGAAATAATTCTAGTTTGAGTGGTAAAGAATTGTACGAGAACAATTGTACGCAATGTCACGGTAGTGATGGTAAACTTGGGAATTCTGGTGCTACAGATTTGAGCATGTCTGTTTTATCTGACGATGAAAGTAAAAATCGAATAAAAAATGGTTTGAACGCAATGCCTCCAATGGCAGAGCTCTTGGGTTCTGAGGCAAATATTGACAGTGTAGTTCAATACATAAAAACTTTGCGCACTAAATAATGAGTACAGGTCACGTTACAGTTGATGCAGTAGAAGAACGTTGCGTTCTTGTGGGTGTAATAAGTTCTGACATTACCGAAACAACTGCACACGAATATCTTGATGAACTACAATTTTTAGCTGAAACAGCTGGAGCTTTAACGGTAAAGAAGTTTCTTCAAAAATTACCCATGGCCAATCCCAGAACCTATGTTGGGACTGGTAAATTGGAAGAAATAAAAAATTACGTTAAGGAGAATGAAATTGAAATCGTCATTTTTGATGACGAACTTTCTCCTTCACAATTGCGCAATATCGAAAGGGAATTGCAATGCAAGGTTTTGGACAGAACCATTCTTATTCTTGACATTTTTGCAAGCAGAGCAAGAACATCACATGCAAGAACACAAGTTGAATTGGCACAGTTGCAATATATGCTGCCAAGATTAACTAGGATGTGGACCCACCTTGAAAGACAAAAAGGTGGGATAGGATTGAGAGGTCCAGGTGAATCTCAGATTGAAACAGACAGGCGTATCATTCAATCTAGGATTGCCCTGATGAAAGAACGTTTGAAAGAAATTGATAAGCAAATGGCCGTGCAACGAAGTAATCGAGGTCAATTGGTTCGTGTGGCCTTGGTGGGTTATACTAACGTTGGAAAAAGTACCTTGATGAACTTGCTTTCCAAGTCTGATGTTTTTGCTGAAAACAAACTTTTTGCGACGCTTGATACAACCGTTCGCAAAGTGGTTATCGAAAACTTACCTTTTCTCTTGACCGATACCGTTGGTTTCATAAGGAAATTACCTCATCAATTGATAGAATCCTTTAAATCGACTTT
>CANHJY010000200.1 GCA_947461185.1 Flavobacteriales bacterium | reverse complement strand
TTACGATTTAATGAATACCACGCAATGGACAAAGGATAAATTTAAGGTAGAGGAAAGAATCAATTGTAATTTGCAACTTCAGATTAATTCTATTCCTAGTCCTGGAACTTATTCAGGATCATTGCAAATTCAATCCTCTCGTCCTGCATATAGTAGCTCTTATAATTCAACGGTTTTTAATTTTCAAGATGATGATGTGCAATTTGAATATTCGAGAAATGCAGTTTTGGTATATGCACCCAATCAATATAGAGATAATTTAACTTCAATTTTGGCCTTTTATGCCTATTTTGTAATAGGGATGGATTATGATAGTTTTTCATTAAAAGGAGGGACTCCCTATTTTAACGAAGCACAACAAATTGTTTCGAACGCACAAGCTTCAAGTGCACCAGGTTGGAGATCCAATGAATCTGGAAAAAGAAATCGATTTTATTTAGTTGATAATGTCCTTCATCAACTTTTCGAACCTTTGAGAGAATGCAATTACTATTACCATAGGGATGGAGTTGATAAGTTATACGATGATTATACCGCAGGACGCAAGTCTATTTATGATGCGCTGAATAAATTAAATAAAGTAGTAGCAACAAGACCTAATTCTGTAAATCTTGTGAATTTTGTTCAGTCCAAACAAGTTGAATTGAAAAACATTTATTCCGATGCCGAATTGAAGGATAAGAATGATGTCGTCAATCTGTTAAAGCGTTTAGATCCAGTAAACTCATCAAAATACCAGGAAATACTCGAATAAATGCTTCAGGCACTTCGAATACGAAATTTTGCAATTATTGACTCGCTAGAGTTAGATTTTTCTCAAGGGTTCACAGTAATTACTGGTGAAACGGGTTCTGGAAAATCCATTCTATTAAATGCCCTTAATTTACTCCTTGGAGATCGTTCAAATACTTCATTGATTGGATTTAATGGTGACAAAGCAATTGTTGAAGCAGAATTTTTAATTGAGAATTTTACGTTAATGTCGTTCTTTTCTGATAATGATTTGGATTATGAAACTAAAACGCTAATCAGAAGGGAAATAAATAAAAATGGTAAATCCAGAGCTTTTATAAACGATACCCCTGTAAATTTAAATCTATTAAGGGATTTAACTTCACAATTAGTAAATATTCACTCTCAATACAACACTTTAGAGTTGAAGGAGAAAAAGTTTCAATTGGAAATTTTGGACACTTTGGCCAACTTAAATGATGATAAAAATAGTTATCAAAAGTTGTATGCAGCTTTTAAGAATAAGCAATTGCAATTGAATACGAAGGAGGAAGAATTTATAAATTTATCAGCTAAAAAAGACTACATCTCATTTCAATTAGAAGAATTAAATGCACTGAAATTGAATGAAACAGATTTCAATGCAATCGAAGAGAAAATTAAATTTCTTGAAAATCGAGAAAATATTTTAAATGTGTTGCAACAACTCGTTAACACAATTGATGAGGAACCTGGAATTATTCCTGCTTTATCACAGATAAAAAACAAGTTGATTAAAGAATCGGATGGTGATAAGAAGCTTTTTCAATTCTCAGAAATATTATCTTCTTCAATAATTGAGTTAAAAGAACTCAGTGTTGAGGCCAGCACATACATGGGAAACTTAGATTCAAATAATGGTAATATTGAAGAGTATATCCAAAAAATAGACGCTTACCAACATTGTTTGAGAAAACACAATGCACAATCTCAAGAGCAATTAATTGAAACATGGAATACATTTAGTAAAGAGATAATCGATGCTGAATCCCTCTCAGATGAATTGGAAAATCTTCATAGAGAAATCTCAAAAATAAAAGAAGAACTGGCATCAAAAGCTTTGGATTTACATAGTAAAAGATTAGAGGCTGCAAGCAGAATAGAAGGAGAAGTTCAATTCCTTTTGAAAGAATTAAAAATGACCAATACCCAATTAATTTTTAATTTGAATACTGCTCAAGAGTTCAATTCATTTGGACTTACAGAAATAAAAATGCTTTTTTCTGCAAACCAAGGAATTGATCCAGTACCAATAGAAAAAGCTGCAAGTGGCGGAGAATTATCAAGGGTAATGTTGAGTTTGCAAAAGTTATTGGCGCATAAAAAACAGCTTCCAACAGTTTTGTTCGATGAAATTGATACTGGGGTATCAGGCGAGGTTGCGCATAAAATTGGTCTCTTATTGCAGGATATGGGACAAAACTTACAGCTTATTGCGATTACACATTTGCCTCAAGTAGCAGCAAGAGCAAAGCATCATTTTAAGGTCTTAAAGCATCAGCATAATGAAAAAACAAATGTTGAAGTGAACTTTTTAGATACGAATTCAAGAATTTCGGAGGTAGCACGATTGATGAGTGGAGAGATAATTACCGATGCTGCCATAGAAAATGCTAAACATTTGATGGCGTGAATGCAAGCGATTTGTTTCTCAAATTTCCCGGCTTTGACGTAGAAAGAAAGCTCCAATTTGGAAAACCAATTCTTTTTATGGGTAGCTGTTTTTCTGATGAGATAGCCGCTAAAGCGAAATTTTCTGGTTTAAATGCATACTCGAATCCATTAGGTACAATTTATCACCCATTGGTCATTCAAAGGTATTTATCGGATATTGTTTCTAAAAATGGTCAGTTTGAAAGAATTGAATATTTCAACAACCGTTATTTTTCTTTTGATGGCGCTTATCAATTTCAGTTTGATCAAAAACGAGAACTAGTCGATGAATTAAAATTAATCCAAGATTCTTGGACAGAATTAATTAAAACAGCATCTCATCTTTTTATAACATTTGGTTCAGCTTGGGGGTATCGTCATTTGGAAAGCAATATTCTTGTTGCCAATTGTTTAAAAATGCCGGGTAATTTCTTTCAAAAAGAACTAGTTTCAATAAATGAAATAGTTGAATCTTGGTTAAATGTTATCCCATTAATAAGAACGATTAATCCTGAAATTGAAATTTGTTTTACAATAAGTCCCGTTCGTCATATTCGTGATGGATTGATTGAAAACAATCGAAGCAAAGCCATCTTGATTGAATCCGTTCAACAAATAGTCCAAGCTACAAACACCAATTACATCCCAACATATGAAATTATGATTGATGTGCTCAGGGATTATAGATTTTTTAAGGAAGATTTGATTCATCCTTCTGAAGCAAGTATTCAAATAATTTGGGACTGGTTGGTGAATAATATGGCTGATGAAACGATATTTAATTTGATAAATTCGGTTGTAAAAGTTCGCAAAGCAGAGGCACATAGACCATTAAATAATAATCCTCAAACCATTGCTCTACACCGCGAAAAAATCAAGATTGAAAAAGAGAAACTATATTCGCTTAATCCAAATATTAATTGGTAGGTCTTTGATTTAAAAATTGTTAAGTCGATAACAAAACGTAATTCGTGAATTAAGCTTTCAGTTTTTACATTCTCACAATTGTCCCTTTGTATTCTGACTTTTCTAATGGTTCAGGATTGTCAATAATAACTTGCCAGATATAAGCTTTATTTGGCTCAACCATTTGTCCTGTTCTGCTGTCAATTCCTCTCCATGGGCTCGACGCATCATCCGTTTCGAAAACGATTCCACCATCTTTTGGATCAACAATTATCATTCTAAATGTAACCGAGCGTTGGGTTAAAGCAAATGGTATGAATGTATTTTTTCGATTGTCGTTCGATAAAGGATCAAATCCATTCACAGCTAATAAATTATAATCCTCATCTACTGTGATATTTTGAATAGCGGTATTGCTACAACCCAAATCATTTTTCACCGTCAACGCTACCTGATATGTACCCTTCTTGAAATAATGAACATTAGCTTCTTTACTTTGAATAGTTGTTTTTATTCCTTCAAATTTCCAAGAGTAATTATTACTAATGGTATTTGTGCTCAGCTTTGTTGTTGGTAATCCGTTTTCAAAAAGGTTTTTATCTACAATTTCAATATCTATTTTTGGTGAAGTTTTAACTATAAACGATTGGTATTCAATTTCTCGAGATACACCATCAATCCAAACCAAGTGTTGACCTTCAGTGCCAGCTGTAAATTTATCTGATGTATTACTTATTCTGTATATGTTGCCATTTGGATCTTCTATAATGATCGTATGGCCTTGAATTGGTTCGATATTCAGAACTTCACCAGAACATATATCTGTTATTTCTGGAAGTGTTA
>CANHJY010000199.1 GCA_947461185.1 Flavobacteriales bacterium | reverse complement strand
TTTAACATCTTGGAACGCCTTAACAATATCAGGTTTATGCGATGCTTATATGGCATTCAATGATGAAACCTTTCTATTTTATGCCTTGAAATGTGCCAGATGGATGATGGAAAATCAAATAGATTCCAATGGATTCATTTTACGCAATTCTAAAAATGGAAAATCCTCTATCAATGGATTTCTTGATGATTACGCGCACACCATTCAATCTTTTGTCAAATTAAATCAAGCTACAAATGACCAAAATTGGATAGTTGAAGCCAATAAAATTCTGAATTATGTTTTCGATAACTTTTTCGATAAGAAGAGTCAAATGTTCTATTTCACTCCGAATTCTTCCAACTTGATAGCTAGAAAAATGGAACTAATCGATAATGTTATTCCTTCAAGTAATTCGGTAATGGCACATAATCTTTTCAATTTAGGTCGTTTATGTGAAAATCAGGATTGGATTAATCTGTCCCAACAAATGCTCTATAATGTAATGGATGGAATGGAATACCATGGATCATCCTATTCGAACTGGGCGAACTTATTCATTAAGTTTACAAGTCCTCATTTTCTTATCAAAATAAAAGGAAATATCCCCAAAGAAAGTATTAGTTCATTACAACGCGAGTTTCTTCCTCATTGTTTAGTTCAAACTGCAACATATACTGAAGATTTACCTGAAATTCAAATTTGCGATATGCATTCCTGTTTACCACCATTTAACAATCTTAATGATGCAGTTCTTTATTTAACTAAAAATAAAATGAACTTGTAAATGGTTATTAAAGCTTACTTTTAGCGTTTATGGCAGTGATGCGATATATATTCATCTTGATTCTTTCTCCGAGTTTTTTTCAAGCCCAAATGCTTGATCCTAAAAAAAGTGAGCCGCTATCAGACCAACCTTTTTTTGATGATGATTTTATTCGATGGCAAAAAATCAAAAGTTTAAAAGGAAAATATATGTTCATGCCCATTGAAGGTGGAATCGTAGCAACAGATTTTTGGATAGGATTTGAATTTGACACGCTTGGAAGACTTTCTAATCAGTATGAAACACTGAAAAATGACGGAACATCTGATACGACTTGGAATTACTATTCCTATGATGAAAAATCTCGACTCATTGAATCCAAAAAATGCTACTTAGAGGAATGCATCCATCAACAAAAATACTGGGGAGAAGATGATATTATAAAAATCAAACAAGAAATCATTACAAATTCTTTAAAAGCAGCTGAACTCATATATAGAGATAGTATTCAAACTCAACAATCTGAATTCCTTTCTATTCAAAAATATTATAACAGTTCAGGACATCTCTATTGTATGGAAGAGACGAAATTCGATTATCTGCATAGGCCAATATTCATATCAAAAAGGTTACTGAATACTTCTGTTGTTACGAACGAAATTCATACATACGATATAAATGGGAAGTTAATCTCACTCCAACTTTATCAAGGTACAGATAGCACGAATAATAAAACGGATCGATACAGCTACGATGAGGCTGCCAATTTGATAAAACAATATAAGGCTGAGAATGACAAGATCACGAAAGAAGTAGATTTTTTATACAATGACATTGGTAAACTTGAATCAATCATCACTCAAGACTATGAATATAATTTGATAACAGTAATTCGATTTTCTGAGATCAGTTTTTATTGAGTAAGACGCTACTCCATTTCTTCTTCAAAAATTCATAAATTCCTACAACAGGCAGTAGCATTGCATAATTGTAAAACAAATCTTCTACTGGTATAGTATAAATTCTTGGGCCCATAATATGCATTTCACTGTACCAAACAACGGGCTCATCAGTTATTGCACCTGTTAAAATTCCATTTACGATTAAAAAAGGAATCAAAGCAACCACGAATGCGAAAGCAAAATTCCCGTACCATTTCTTTTTATTAATAAAATACACCCAAATTGTTAATAATGCAGTCAACGAACAAGCTGAAACAGTATACCATTTTTCGAGATTCATCATTGCGAAAAACAATCCTGCAAATGTAAAAGCAAATGCAAAAAGATGGGCAAAACGTATCAAATTGACTTTTGGGAAATATGCTTGTAGCACTTCATAAATGAAAACACAAGCGTAGGGAACAACAAGAAAGAACAATACTTCTTCCAAAGGAAGGTTACCGATATATATTTCCATCAAATACTTTGGTGTAAATCCCCAAACTTGATTCCGAGTAAAGAACTCATCCCAAAGAATAAAAAGCAAACCAACAGTAATAAGAGCTGGAAATAAAAATTTAAAATACTTGTAAAAATGAACCTTTTTATCAAAAGACAATGCGATTGGACCAGCAATCGTTCCTATAATAATCCAGGCATAAAGACTCATGCATTACCTTTTTTTAGCGCAAAAGCTTTCTTTGCCTCTTTGTAGTATTTTCTGGGAACCCATAACATACCAAAACATTCGCCATCCTCTTTTACCTGATGCTTATGATGAACTTTGTGTGCTTTACGTATTGCAAGAAAATAAGGAGTATCGATGTCTCTAATCCATTTAAAACGTCGATGAATAAATACGTCATGAATTAAAAAATAAGCCAAACCATATGCTGCTATCCCAAATCCAAACCATACGAAGAAATAATACTGGTAAATTATACCTAGCATTATACCCAACCATGAAGGAATAGCGAATATGAGAAAAAAGACGTCGTTTCTTTCGAAGAATGGACCTTCTTCCACAACATGGTGGTCACTATGAAAAAACCACATTGGGCCATGCATTAAATATTTGTGCGCAGCCCATGCACATACTTCCGTAACCATAAAAGCCAGAATTAACACTAAGGGACCCCACCAATACATAATCAATTCAAATTTAAAATTGTGAAAAATAATACCAAGATAATAAACAATGCGTCATAAACTTTGTTCGATGCCGCTTTATTCCATTTTAAGTTAACCCATTGCAAAGGCAACGCAACCAAAAACCAACAAACAAAGTTATAAATCGGTATTTCTCCATTTTTCCAATGCCAAAAATCACTTTTAATTGCAACTGGTTCCATTAAATAATCCAACCCTGTCATTAATGCTGCACCGAGAATAACTGTTGAAATTGTCCCTAATTTAAATCTATTGGCAATTGATCCAGCGCAAACCACCAATAATCCCCAATTCAAGCCAATTACAAGCGGAACATCAAAATATTTAAACCCCAAATTATTCCCGTAATAATAGTTGCCAAAAAGCAAACCTGTATGAACGCCAATCCATTCTGCTATTAGTCCAACAATGAAACTCAAGACTAAAACTAAAAACAAACGATGTCGCTGAGGGTGGCTAGCTGCAACAAGAATACAAAAAGAAAGTATCAAATTAAAAGGGCTCAATCCGAGAAACCAATTGCGGTTGTTTTCATCTAAAATCCCAAATGTTCCTACCGAATAAAAAATTATTGCAATTGCAATTAATATCCAATCACGTTGTTCCTTGAAAATTGTGGTTAATTGATTCATTTTGATTTAACAAAGATTAATTGCAAGGGTTTAATCCAACTTCCCTTGTACAGTATTTTGTATCGTTTCCTCTAGAGGCCTGAATTTAAAACTTAAGGTATTACAAACTTTTGAATTGTCATATTCCATGGATTTAAAGGCAGTTCGAGCGGATTCAGAGGTTATCGTAGGTTTTTCTCCTCGGAATTTTGATATGACCCAAGCTAACTTACAAATAATGCCCATAGCCCATTCTGGCGCTGCCTTATGTGGAAGTGGCTTTCCCAGTTGCTTGGCAATTAATTCGATTAGTACTTTGAAATGTACATTTTTGGCGATACAAAGAAAGCGTTCATTTTTGATATCACTGTCCATGAGTTTCACCATTATTTCAACGACATCACCAGCATCAACAAAAGCGTTTTTTCCCGGAGTATAATATTTTAATCCTTTTGAAACAGTTCTAAAAATGGTAAGCGAACTTTCATCCCAATGACCAGCTCCAAAAATTACAGACGGATTAACAATTACAGCATCCAACCCTTCTTCAACTCCTCGCCATACCTCCTTTTCGGCTGAGTATTTCGATATGGCGTACCCACTCGTAAGTGGATTTTGCTTCCAAGGTGTAGTCTCATTTAATAAAGTGTCCGCTTCACCACCTATTGCTGCGGTAGAACTTACATGACATAATTTTTTTACGCTTAGACTCA
>CANHJY010000198.1 GCA_947461185.1 Flavobacteriales bacterium | reverse complement strand
TGCATTTTCATTTCTGAAAGCAACTGTTGGGCCTCAGAAAACAGCTGTTTCGTTCCGTAATAAGCAACAAGTTTAGCCAACACTCGTTCTCTCCATAGCGGCGCTTTTTCATCCGTTGCCTTTTTTAGCCAGCGTTCCACTTCTTTTTTGTTGTTGATCGAAGCAAAGTACACCGCAGACGAGGGGGCAATTTGTCTTTCCAAATGTGGGTAATCCATTAATAAGTTAAGTTGTTGGTTTACCCATGAGGTGATTTCCGTTTCTTTTTCAGGGTAGGTGTTTACCAAGTTCACACACGAAACAATTACCGGTCCTAGAAGCACAGCAGTTTCCCGTTCAAGATTGAGTTCAGTTGTAACGAAAGACAAACAGTCGCTTGCTTCACGATAGGGAAGTGTGGTAACCATTGCGCACCATTTCTCCCAAATAAAGGGTTCTAAATCATTTTGAGCTTCCGATTGAAGCCCACGAGTGCGCATGTTTTGGGCAACAATTGAAAGTATATGCATCTGTTCATACCATTGCAAGCTACTAACACAAGTAAGCATGAGCGAAGCATATTGCGTGGCATTTTTACACAGCAATAATTCACTGTTCCATTTTTTGATATTTTTTCCAATAAACTGAACATCTGCTCGATTAAGTGCACACGACATCAATACCTCAGAACATGCCACTGGGTCAATCCATTCCAATTCTTGTAAATTAGTATGTTTGCCTAATAAGTGGAAGTCACGAATGTTTGGCGAACTAGCTAACCTTAACTTCTCAAGTTTATTTAAGTTAGTTAAAGGGCGGATGTTTGTAAGGGAGGTGCAAGAGCCTAAATTTAAATCGGATAGATTTTTAACCTTGGCCAAAGGAGATATGTCTGAAATTAATTTACAATAGTTTAAATCCAAAAAAGTAAGTTTCTTTAATCCACTAATTGGGGAAAGATCTGAAATTAACACACAACTATCTAAATTCAAACTTGAAAGGTTCGTTAAATCACTTAATGGTGAAAGGTCTTTAATTAACTCGCAACCTTCTAAATCCAAACTAGTTATGTTCGTTAAAGTATTTAATGGAGATAGGTCTGTAATTAATTCACAATAAGTTAAATCCAAACTATTAAGGTTCCTTAATGTACTTATTGGCGATAGGTCTGAAATTAAGTTACATGTATAGAAATCTAAACCTCTAAGGTTCGTTAAATAAGAAAGGGGAGATAGATCTGAAATTCCTCTACATAATCTTAGATTCAAACTTTTCAGGTTTGTTAAATCACAAATAGGGGATAGGTCTGTAATTAATTTACAATTGCGTAGATTTAAATTTGAAAGGTTTATTAATCCACTTAATGGGGATAGATTCGTAATTAATTTACAAGAATCTAAATTTAAATTTGACAGGTTTATTAATCCACTTAATGGGTATAGATCCGTAATTAATTTACAATTATCTAAATTCAAAAAATTAAGGTTCCATAAATCAGAAAGGGGAGATAGTTCTGCAAGATGTGTATTATTTCGAATATAAAGTTCTCTTAAATTTGTTAAACCTTGGAGGTGGCTTAGTTCGGTAAGAGAGCTGTAATTTTGACTTAATCGGAGCAGTGAAGAGCATTGACCAATATAGTTAAATTGCATATTGTCCGTAAATCCATCAAGCCAAAGAGTTTCCAATTTTGAGAAGGTGGGTAATTCTGAAATATTCTCCAGATTGGGACAATTGTTTAGATTTAACGTCTGAACGTCTTTACATGCTGAAATACATTTTATATCTTTTACTGCTTGATTTTGTGCACTACCAAAATCAATTATGCGCAACTCAGAATATGCTCTTCCAATTGATTCAATTTGTTCAGCTTTTGCGTATCCATATACTCTCAATAAATATGGTTTACCTTCGATGCACAACAGTGCGCCAAGCTCATTAATATTCTCCCATGAAATCGTAAACTCATCACCGAATTCAGAAAGATCAATTTTATATTCACTTCCAGCTTTAACCATGAGTTCAATGCCTATTCCTTGTGCTTGGGAATGAAAAGCATCCGCCAAAAGGGTTACTGAGTCATTGTCCGCAATCTTAATGTAACAGTTCTCAGCATACGTCCAGTTGTTGTTTTTAAAAACTTCTTGTGCAAGCTCTGGGTTTTGTAGGGTGATGGTTTTCATGCAGTTATTTATGTGTAATTAACGTCGAATAAACTTCTTGGTTTATTGATAATATTAAATTTTTGCTTGAATTGATTGTCCATTGTGAGAAATCAATACTATTCTCGAAACTGTTTTAATCATTTGCCTAAACGACTAAATTAAGTCAGTTGGGAATTTGTTCTGATTTGTTGGAAATACTGCACGTATCAATTCAAGTTCATAAGCTAAAATAAATCTCTTGCCTTTCTTTTCATTAAATCATATCCGAGTATCTTTGAGTTTTTCGTGGTTTCGGTCTGTCCATCATTTTAATTGTTTGTTTTTACATTGTGTCAATAAATTCTAGTAATTTTCTCATCATTTTAATTCATTGAACAGGTTAAATTTAAATGCATGTTTCTATTTTTTTATCTCGCAGAATAAAAAGATCTTAAGCTAAATTTGACCTCTATTCATCGCAAGCAAAAGCCATTTAGGAATACCTTTTTTCTCTTCAACAGTAATTTTTAAAGACTTAGTGCGGTCGGGATTAATAATGGTTTCAATTTCTCTGGAAAAAGCTTCTAGTTTTTCCAAAGTCAATGCCGCATTTTCTTCATTTGTCAAGTACAAATCAAGCTTGTGAAGATTTGGCAAATTGCCCAATTGATGAATTTGTTTTAGGGATTCTTTTGTTATGACAATTTGTGATACTGATTCAAGGCAATTTAATTCGCTGAAAATGTGCTTTAGTTTCGTAAAGTCCGCCCGTAAATAAAGATTTTTTAGTTGCTTTAATTCGATCAAACCATTGGGGATTTCTTCAATTTCATTTTCACAAACAAGAACTAAGTGCTGTAATTGTTTCAAATTACCAATGCTGTCCGAAATAGTCGAAATACTATTTAATGAAAGGTTCAGGTACATTAAATTCGATAAGTCATAAATTGATTCTGGAATTTCGTTTAGTTTGTTTTTACTCAGATTTAGACTTTTCATTAGCTTCATTTCACACAAGCTTTCCGGGATTTCTGTTATTTGATTATCTGCTAAAACAACACACCAACAATGATTTTTATGCTTCAACAACGCTGGCATGATAGCATCTAAAGAATCAATTCCATTTCCATCAAGATAAATTTGATGTATCGGAATCTTGTCATCGGTGGCAAAAAGCAACTCTTTCCAATTTTCTTTCTTTGTGAGATCAAGGTAATAAATAGGTAAATCATTTCCAGTCCATGACGGGTTTGCACCTCCTTTTTTAATGTTAGGGTTCGTAATTATTGGTTCTACGTTCAGTTTGATTTCCGAATTTCCGAATTCCAAATCTGTAATTTGAACGGTAATTTCCTGAAATGGGAGTGCGATATATTCAACAATGTCGGCAGGACACAAATCCTCCCGATGCTTCACCATGAATTCAATCATTCGATCTGAATTTCCGTTTTCTTTCATGAAATTCAACATTGCATCGGCATCATTATCGTCCTTATAGGAATTTGAGAAAATCCCATCATTGACTACCAAAACAATTCCCTCTTCACTTTCCGAAGCAACCCAGAATAGCTTGTCAGCAATATTCAATGCGCCTAAATCGTAACATCTTTCAAATTCATCTAAAAAAACTTTAAAATCGGATATTGGTTTAAATAGACTCGTGCGGTTATTTGTAACTGTACCACTTTCTAGATCGGTAAATATGAATGTTTCCATGATGAAGTTTTAACTTTTAGGAACCAAATATAACTAGTTTAATACAGCGTAATGATACACCTATCAACATATTACCATTCGGAGGTACTTTTATTCAAGATTAATTTCATACACATTCTTTTGGCATCCCCAATGTTCGGTAATCACATTAAATTGATAGCTTTAAAGGCTAAATGATTCAACATCAACTTTTTTCTTTCAATGAAGTTAAAGTCACTAAATACAATTCAACAAACAGCATTTTACAGATGAGCATAACTGTGATTGACCTAAAGCGCATTTTGAGTGCTCAACAAATTGATTGGAATCCATTGTTTGACATTGGGGTAAAAACCGAACCGTT
>CANHJY010000197.1 GCA_947461185.1 Flavobacteriales bacterium | reverse complement strand
TATCATTCAAAACTAAGCTAATTAGAGCATAACATACCATTATTATTATCAACTTCATTTATATTATTTGTATTATTATCATTCAAAACTAAGCTAATTAAGACCCGTGGTCGCGAAATTGGGGTGCAAAAATTAAAATACGTTTTTTTTGCAATTGTAATAAAATATATATCAATCGAAAGCGGTAAATAGTGGAAATTTGGAAATGTAATCAGTTTTTATCAATATTTTACGTATCTCGGTAAAATCCACGTTTTTCAAGAAAAAAACCACGAAAATCAAGATTTACTCTCAATTTCTCAGTTTTTTGTAATACAAAAGATCAAAAAAGGAATTTATATCAACATCAATGTAATTGGCTCATAAATTTAGCTTCCAGGTGTTCCACGTCTTTCAGTCTTTCGACACTGAGTGGGTTTACTTAGGGTGCTGAGCAATTTTCTCCCGGTCTACAATATTTGCATATTTTACAGCTTGAGCAATTCTTCTGCTTTAAATATGCATGATCATCACAAGGCATTGAAATTGATAGAATACAGCAATCAATTCTCGTCGACAAAGGATGACGTCTCCCGACTTCCACATTCAAAGGCGTTCAAAGATTCTCAATGTAATTCATTTGAAAATAAAATCATCCAAAACGTTTTTATTAAAAATTTGATTAAATTATATGAGATGTATCACGTATTGCTTCAAAGAACGTCCACACCATCATACACGAAAATCGTGGATTTTACAGAGATACGATCAAAATTAATAAAACTAATTACATTTTCAAATTCCCACTATTTATCGCTTTCGATTGATATATATTTTATTACAATTGGCCTATAATTTGAAAAACACTGTGGTCGTTTTTTCTCAAATTTGCATCCCAATTTCGCGACCACGGGTCTTAAACAAATTTATCTCAAGCGCAAATTTTCTTGGACATGATAATCCTCCGCTAAGTTTAAAACATGTCAAGGATTGCAAATTTATTCGGGAAAAGAATGAAAATCCAATTGGGTTTAGAACAAGAAAAGAATGCTTTAAAACAATGGCTGAATTACGAGGATGGGTTGGTTTGAAAGATTTGAGTCAAGATTTGATTGCAGATAAAGAAGGGTTTGGTTTCAACAATGCATTAGCTTGTCGGTGGATGAGAAACGACCAAGAATGGAGTCAATCAGAATGGGAAAAGGAAGCGCAAAATTGTCTTTACAAAATTGAAAAACAACGGGCAGCTTTAGGTGCTAATCCTTTTACAGTTGAAGAATTGGCTCAGTTGACCGAAAAACGATATACAAATGAACCCATCGTCGAAACTTTTATTAATGGGCTTTGGAATCCACAATTATATGCACCCGAAAATGCAGACAGTATTTACTTCAAAACATGGTTAGATCAAGGAGGAGATGTCATGGCAATGTAAGTTTAACCATAATAGAAAGTGATGCATTTTGGAATCCTAGATCCCTATTCAGTATTATCAATTCCGAAATGAATTTCAAAATTGCTGTTGCTGCTATCAACAATGTACATGCGAAATTCGAGTATGTTATTTAATTGATTTAAAAGGTTTGAGCGTACAAGCCTCCATTGGGCTGCATATCATGGTTATAACTCTATCATTAAAGATTTGATTGAAAAAGGAGCCAATGTGAATGAAGCAGATGCGTAAGTAACAATTAAAATTTTAAGATGGGAAGACACACCACTTACCTATTCTTTACGTCAAGGGTTAAGTGCCCTTCCAACTGCCCAACTCTTGATTGATAACGGAGCCAATGTGGAACATGACACACTGTAAGCCAACCCATTTCATTTATTTAAAAGTGTAAGATCAACACCGCTTCACTTTGCTGCAAATAATGGTCCCATTGAGATTGTTCAATTTTTGATTGATAATGGAGCTAATGTGAATACAGCCAATCGGTAAATTGAGCAAGTTTAACTAAAAGAAATGGAGGCACGGCACTTCTTCATGTTAAAAATGTTGAAATTGCCAACCTTTTAATTAATAATGGAGCCAATGTGAAGGCATCCAACAAGTAATTTTATTTTATTATTCAAAGCCGTGGAACAACATCACTTCATTGGGTAGCCTCACAGCCAGGTTATAAACCTACATTTCAATTTTTAATTGAAAAAGGAGCTGATTTGAATGCAATCGATGGGTAATTTATTGATTAATTTAAAGATATGGATATACGCCGCTTCATGCTGCTACAATGCACGGTAATACTAAATATATCCAACTTTTGTTGGATAACAAATCTAAAGTGAATGTACACGATAAGTAAGTTGATTAATTTTAAATTTTAAAGTATTGGAAGAACACCGCTTCATATGGCCAGAAGCAGTTCAACTGTCGAGATTTTAATTGAAGGAGGAGCTTTTATTGAAGCAAAAGATAAGTAAGTTGGGTACCTTATTTTTTCTAAAGTTCTGGAAGAACACCACTTCATTTCGCCGCGAAGCGCGAAACTCCAGTAGCCAAATCTTTATTGGAAAGAGGAGCGTTTATCGATGCAAAAGATAAGTAAGTTGATCGATTTTAATTAAAAGTATTGGAAGAACGCCACTTTATTTGGCTGCAGAGGAGTATACGAGAAATTCACCAATGATTGAACTATTGATTAATGAAAAGGCTAATGTGAATGAAAAGGCCGAGTAAGTCTATTTTTTTCATCATTTAAAGTGATGGAAGAACACCATTAGATATTGCTATTGCAAAAGGAGAATGGAATAGAGCCAATATTGCTTTAATGACCAGCCTTGGAAAACAATGATTTGAATGCCTAGTTTTGAATCAATAATAAAAACCCAATTTTTAAATTTATGAACAAAATAGCTAATTTTAGCAATCAAATATAAACAAGAATTCTTGTATTTGTATCCGTTTATTCCCTTGTTACATGATATTCATAGCCCTTGTCTGCGAAATAAACATGATCCGTCGTCCATTCGGACAGAACCAATTTTGAATAAAAATCATTCACAGCTTCTTTTGCATTCATTAAAGCTTGTTTTGAATCATGATTCTCTAATCGATACGAGACCTCTAAAAACGCTTGAAGTGCATCGCGCGTTGTAAAATCTACCGATGTATGAATTGAAAATAGACTTGCTTTAGGACAAACCACTAATACATAAGATTCATCTTTATAGCACGAAATGTATTCATTCAAATCCAGTTGATTCGCAAATGAATCTTCAAGAGACCCACCCATTTGAATCTTGACATGTGATAAAACTGGATGATTATTACGTTCATGAAACCATGTTAAATAACGCATAGCTTCAAGTCGACTTGTTTTCTGAGATGTTGTATACTCATGAGCAAGTAGAAGCAATGTATTCGTATTAAGTATTTTAAATTTGGCACACTAATGAATAAACATCAAACCATTACATCAAGTAATTTCAATGTCATCCATAATTGAATAGGACAAGCAATTGATACAAGCATTGTCAAAAAAATGGGTGAATGAAAACCTGTCAACAAGGCTACTCCAGTCAATGTACCTAGTGCATTGGCTAATGACATTTGAGCATCATCTTTAGCTACCAAGTCTGACAAGTTGTTGGACCCAAAATGCTTTGTAAATGACATCTAAAACATAACGAATTGGTTTACATGGCTTGCATTCCTATTAATATAAATAAAATTCTTGCCATATACAGAAATGAAGGGATCTTAATGAATAACCAATGGATGCCAAGGGTAAAAAGTAGGTTGGAAACCATAGAGTTGCTATTTGAATGGAGGCACCTAATACAGAACATCCTTCACCTATTAATTTCCAGCATTTAGGTGATGCATCTAGGAGTCATTGGAATGATACCGAGGTAGCGAGCGTATCGACGTATAAAGACTAGTTTTGACAAGTCTCCTAACTTGTCAAATACCGCGTACCAAATAAATCTTTAAGAACCCATTGAACAGCGACAGCACCTCCTGTTGCATGTAAATTTGATATTCCAAGTGATTCTAGCATTCCTTGACTAAAAAGTACAATAATGATTTGATCGGACATACCTGCAAAGTACAAATATCTATTGTAATCAATACGTCTTACCAAACTGCCCATTGCTGTTTCACTAAACTGCCATAAATGTACTGGTTTGTAGCTCGGAGTCACTGAAAATGGGTAACCGACTGGTAATAAAGTGTCTTGTATTAATTTGACTGGATCAAACAATTTGCTCAATTTATTTTTATTTGTTAAATCAAGTGGTTTCAT
>CANHJY010000196.1 GCA_947461185.1 Flavobacteriales bacterium | reverse complement strand
CAAGCGGTGGAAGTCGCCAAAGCGAGCGGGGTTCCGAAGGTATATTTTATCCATATGAGCCACCGTATGGGCCGGCATTCCCCCATTCAAAAAGAATTGCCCGAGGGCATTCATCTTGCATGGGATGGACTTCAGGTGAAAATTTAAATTTTGGTTCGTTAAATTGACCATAGCTTTTTCCAATGAATCAAGTAATTTCATTCGTATTCATAATTAAATTAAATTTTTACTTTTGCAATTCTAATTACTCCGAAATTTATTTTTAAACATGAAATTAAAACGCATAACAATTTTCTATTTACTGATCCTTATTTTAATTAGTTGTAAGAAAAATGATTCTGTAAAGCCACCAATTGACGAACCATCACAACCCCCAATCGAAAATGTTAACAATTGGTCATTGCAAGCAATAAATTTACCTGATCAAGCAATAGGAAAAAACTTTTATTCGATTTCAAAACAGGGAAATAATTTGTATCTGGCTGGTGATGGAATGATTTTAAAATCCACAGATAATGGAAGTTCATGGTCAGTAATCCTTAGCAACCTTAACATGTATTTTTTTGATGTGAAATTTACAGATAGCAACAATGGATTTGCCGTAGGCTGGCCTAAAGGCGCAAATTCACTTAATAAGGTTTCAACATTGTACAAAACAACCAACGGTGGCTTAAATTGGTTTCTATTGTATTCAAGTGTAAGACCATCTTCTGCTTCAACAAAATTTAATGAGGGTCAAATGAGAAATGGTGCTATTGATTTTCTTGATGAAAGCAGACTAATTTGGGGGTGCGGAACAACCCAGTTTTACTCTGTAACGGGCGGAAGAGGAAATCATTGCACACTTTCTCCGGTAGAAACATATTCAGCTTGTTTACCAAATATCACAAAAGCTTTTTTTGGCAGTTCTGGTATACTTGAATCAAACAAAGGTGGAATTGAATTTGGCATTTCGGGTTATCAAAGTTCGGACTATTACGACCTTGACCTTGTAACAGCTGATGATATTTACAGTATAACTTGGACAAATCTAGGAAGTGAGCTCATTAAAATAAAAGCCAACGAATCGAATAAATCAACATTTAAAGAGATAGGAGGTTCAAATCCATCAGATAAGTTTTATGGTCTTGACTTTTTAGACTCTAATTTAGGAGTAATTGTAGGCACATCAGGAAAAATTGCTTTTACTACTGATGGAGGAGAAAAATGGTCTTTTCTTAACTCTATCACAAATAATCAATTAAATGATATTTTATTTTATAAAAATAATGAAGCCATTATTATTGGAAATAATGGCACTATTTTGAAATTAACCTCCCCAAATACGAGCAACAACTATAATCCAGATGTAAAATCATTTTTTAATGAAACTGAAAAAACTTGGTCAAATATAATTACTGGAATTTCAAGTGACCTTTATGACATAGAACAAAAAAATGGAAATACTTATGTAGTAGGCGATGGAGCTATTTTAAAATCAACAGATCAAGGAGTGACATTTAGTCCAATTTATTCAAATCAAAATTTATTTTTTAGAGATATTTCTTTTGTTGACGCAAGCACTGGATGGACAATTGCTTATAATTCTTTAACAAATCAAATAGAAGTTTATAAAACTACAAATGGCGGACAGGACTGGACAAAACAAACCACATTCAATGGTACTTCTCCAGGCATTATTGTTGGGATGGTAATAGAAGCATTAAATTCTAATTACATATTAGCCTCATATGCATTTGGAGTAAATTCTTGGAAAAAAATATCCACCAATGGCGGAGCCACATGGACGAATATAGGTGGGAATTACGAAGGTGCTCCAATTGCAGATTTTATCTTTTTTGGAACAAACTTTACAAGTACCGGGCATCAGGGATATGGACCAAAATTAACAGGTGGAGGTTCTTATTTCGCACAAAATCTTGATATTGGAGAAGGAGGAGATAACCCAGGTTGTAACTCTCTTACAAGTTCCTCATGGATTAAAAACTATGGAATGAATTCTATTAGTTCAGCTCAAAATCATTTGGCAATTGCAAGGGATAAATATTACAACTCTTCGTTTCAATATGAAGAGGGCCTAATTGAGAGATCAAAAATTCCAAATCCTATTAAAGCAAGTGATTGGGCGTGCTATGAAACTTACACGGATGTTCATTACTATGGGGTTGAAATGATCACAGCAAATGAAATTTGGCTGGCTGGTGAAAATGGCACCATTATTACAACCAAAGGGAGAAATGGAGGAATGATTAGTAATTCAAGCGCCCCAGAGCCTCAAAAAGAATGGTATGGCCACGAAACAGGAACTCATGAAAACTTATATGATATCGAAACATTAGGAAATGACATCTTTATTGCAGTTGGTAAAAACGGAACTATCATCCGAACAAATTAATATAAATGAAAGAAATACTTAACCTTTATAGGTCAAAATATAAATTTATTGATTTCTATGACTTATTATCTGTTAAAATTTTAAATAATAATTTGATTAATAGTAATTATCATTTTGAAAATACAGCTTACAAGGATGTAAATTTTATATACGAAACAAAAAATAATGACATAAGAATAGATTTGCCAATTTGGTTTGGAAATCCAAAACATACTAAGTTAAAGATAATGATTTTGGGTAGAGAGCCAAGGGACAGCAATGATAAATATAATGTTGAAATTAATCCTGATGATAAATATGTTTTTGGGTCGCCTTTTGGGATTGAATGCTGGACAGATAAGAATAAATATTACAGATCTTTCAAGAATGTGATATCAAATCCACAAATTCTAACATATTTTACCGATGCAGTGAAAAAATATGAGGTAAAAAACTCAAAAGCAGAAAGTGATATCAACGCAAAAACAAACTTTTGGAAAACTGCCGAGAATTCAGTTGAAAACTTTGAATTTTTAAAAAGGGAAATAGAATTATTAGCTCCAGATGTTTTAATTGGTTTGGGAAATGACAGTTATAATTTTCTACAAACTAAATTCGGAGACCAATTAAAAGTAAGAAAAATAATACACCCAAATGCCAGACAAGATAAAGCTAGCGGTAAAAATGCATGGGTTTTGGCTTCGGAAGAGTTGGATAAAATAATTGAGGAATAATCCTTTATTTAAATTTACAATATTTCACTTTATTGATTTGTAGCACCAAATACTGGGCTTATTCTCCCGGAATTAGATCCTGGATATTCTTAACTATTTATGAAATTGTTGTCGAGCAGATTTTGTTTTTTTCGATTGATTTATCTATTGCTAGTTTCCTTCATTCTCACCTGATGCTGGGAAATTAAGATCGAAAAGATTTTCTCATTGCTTAAATTCAGCGATTTATGTAATTACTATTTAACACCAAATCAGGTCGCTTATGGAACTTTCGGGTCACAAGAAATTTCTGGGGAGAAAGAATTTTTTATGCGAATAATTTTTCGAGTCTGAAGAGGAAGAAATCTGTGTTTGAGACTCCTCTTAGATTAGCGCGGAATAGTTTGATTTTGGCATTGAATGATTCAGCAAATGCGTTGGTCGATCGATTAATAAAGAAGTTCAGAATTGTATCCATATGCATCTGGATTGAATTGGCAACAGTATTGAACTCTTTTATTTTCCACATTTTGATCTCGGAAAACCATTTTACTAATCGAGCCTTTGCTTTCTGCTGAGATTTATATTCATAGATTTTTCTGAATTTTATGGTCAGCCTATAGGCATTTCGAAGTTTTGGATATTCCCTGAAAAGGACTCGAGCTCTTTCTTTCTGATTTTCAGTCAATTGAGATGGCATTCGAAAAAGAAGAAATCGGCTCCGGGCTAATAATTCCTTTCGGGTTTCCCCATTTGAAAAGCGAGTTGGCTCAAAGGACTCCTTCTGTTTTCTGCATCGTTCAATTTCTTTATTTTCCTGGTCAATGGCTTCCCAGCGGTACGCAATCCGGATACTTTGCAGAGCTTCGATTACCAACTTTACAACATGAAAACGATCTGTCACTAGTCTGGCATTAGGGAAGAGCGTTGTCGCTGCCAGCTTCATCGTTGCTGCCATATCCAAACTTATCTCTTTAACTTTTATCCGCTCTGATTCAGGAATCAACAGCCCTGAGCGAATTATGTCCTCCGATTTAGTTCCCCGGATGGATGCAATCATCGTTCCGTTTCTTTGCTGCTTACCTTTCGAAGTGATGTAGGTATAGAGCTCTCCTTTTGAAAGAGTTAGTTCATCAATGGCAATTGATTCAGATATGTT
>CANHJY010000195.1 GCA_947461185.1 Flavobacteriales bacterium | reverse complement strand
GTCTACCGATAAAGAGCAAAATCCCAATTTGATAAGGTAGGGATTCAGAAGAGCTGAATCCGGACTGTTGTAGGTCTTGCATCCTATTTTCAAGCCTTCTGCATACCAGGTATCGCTTAACAGGAAATTACCCGCACTATCCAAACCACCTTGGCCATTTGTAAAAGAAGAATTGGCATTTCCAAAACTCTTTGCCCATGTAAATGTACCACCCTGGTTAGCAGCTGCGGCAAATAAATACCAAGAATCCGATGTTGGACTTGCGGGTAAATTAAAATTACCAACTTGAAGAGAACTCCTTGAATATGTTCCAGCAACCATAATCTGGTTCCTTATATGGTCCTTTGAAACTGACTGAATAAAAGCCCCACCTGTATAATCAATATTTATTGGAAGAACCAAGATTGGATTTCCATTTGAATCCAACTTCAAAACAAATGAAGTCTTCTTACCCGGAACATTCAAATAAGAAAAATTACGAACCACCAATGGAAATCTATTAAATGCTCCATATATCAAAATTTCATCTAAACTATCAATAAATAACCGATTAACAACATTGGCACTTAAACTTTCAATATACTTACAAACACCAGACTCATTCAATTTCATAATAAATGAATTCCTAGTAATAGTATCAGAATAAATCAAAGAATCCCCAAATGCAAATTTACTCCTATTAACACCACACAAATAAATATCATTATTTATCCCAACTTTAATATCGCTAATTGATGTTGAATAATCTCCAGAATTAAAAGCTTTCAACCATATACAATTAAAGTTAATATCAAGTCTTGCAATAAACTTTGCCGATACATCTGCTCTAAATATTTTATAATTATCTATTATTACACTATCCTTAAAATAACCATAAACAAAATAGTCGTTATTCTTACCAAAAATTACATTTTCTACTCTAACTTCAGGACCATCTATAATTCTATACTTTAACAGATTTCCATTTTTTTCCAACAAAAAAATAATTCCAGATAATGAACTTCTTACTATAATGTTTGAATCAACCATTATTTCCCCTTTGAAATAACCACCAATAACAGTTGTATCATTTTTGCTATCAGGACCTTGAACATAAACATCATCGTTCAATTGAACTGGCCTAAACATCTTGTTCCATAAAATATTAGCGTCGGAATCAATCTTATAACAGTACTTGTAACTATTTCCGTTGCCTGTAGGATTTGGACTTGAGCCTGCATGAATTGAACTCCCATTTTTCAACCATCTGGTTCGAGTAAGATCTTCTCTTGAAACATCTTGAAGAAATCTTTTCGAGCTTATAACATTTGGGGACTGAGAAAATGCATTCAAACTCAAAAATAATAAGGCTATAATTGATATGACTTTCATAACAAACTGGTTGAATGCAAAAAAACCAGGCCACCTTAAAATGGCCTGGCAACTATTAATTATTTACAAACTATTTTAGCCGTAACCAAACCCCTTGATCCCTGAACTCTGGCTATTAGAATTCCACTACAGGAACCTGGCAGTTTCAACTCAAACGCTCCATTTTTTAGTTGAGCTTTGTGAGAATGAATAACTCTCCCACTGATATCTGAAATTGTAAATTCAACATCTTCATCTATTAATTCTTCATTACCAAGGCAGACTGTACTTCCTTTTTGAAATAAAGTATAACCAACCGGCTTCCAATTTTGAATTTTATCCATTGAAAGATTGGCCTTTGCGAAAACCAGATCAAAACGATTGCCAGTTGTTGACTCCTTCATCTCAATAGGAAAACTCGAATTTGGCATGATTTCCGTAATTTGATTTTGCAATTTATCCCTCAAATAAACCTTGTGCTCACCGAGGTCAAATGTATGTGCATACGGCTTAAGGGTATAAACTCCTGGGGTTTTTCCCTCCATTACAAGGTCAACCGCAAATATGTCTTTATCCAGATTAAATTTATTTGCCGCTAAACTGTGCCCTTGCAACCTTGAATACAGTACGAATTCCTGTTCTGAAGTGCGAACCAGGCCATTGTCCCAAAGGGGATCAAAGCCTACCGAATACTTGTCATTGGCAATAAAAGTTGTATACACTTTCCTGCCGTCTTTTTCTAGCACAAGGCCTAAGTTGTTGGCTTTGGTGGTAGTTCTTTGTCTGAAAGGAGTAACGGTGTGGGCTGGATAATCAACTGTACCATAATAACGGTTCCAATTAAAAATCTCAACGGTGGCATCATTTTCTGTCACCTGCAGAAAGAAACCTTGCCCAATTGCGAGAATTCCGGAATGTGTATTTAATTCCGGATCGGCATTTTCATCGGCATCAAACATCAACAAATCCCCTGTACTACTAATCCCGCCATCGGTGTGCCAAACGGTTATTACACTATTTAAATTTCCATAACCAATATTATCCGAATAAACCCCAGCCCAATTTAATGGTGATGGGTAAGGGTTGCCTGCTAAGTTTTTTCCATCATTTGCTGATTCGTTGTTGTTGGTATACCGATATTGCTGCGTTACATCTCCAGAGTTTGGCGCTCCTTTCCAATCAATCACTCTGGTTGCTCGCTTCGGAGTAAAATGTGCCATTATGCCTTCACCCTGACCAAAATCCGTTCCGGGGGTCCCCCCGTCTAAACCCAACCAGCCATAATGTTCGTCACTTCCGGAAGGATCATATTCAGACTCATCAAACAAATAAAAGCAAGGTGAAGCTCCTGAAGGGTAATGATACCCGGTATTATACCAACTGGCGGTGGAATATTTATTAATCGTATTTTGAACGGATCTATAGAACTGAGGGTCGTTTACCGGACTTCCCAGGAAATGGTAACAATACCCATCCGGATTTTCCGAGTTGTACGGAGTTGGGGGTATGTATTGTGAGATAAATGTATTAACAGCCCCAGGTCCGGATATCGCATTGAGTCCATCATCCTGAATGTAAGCAGTATATGCCTCAGTTGTGGATGAACCTTGCTTTGATCGCATCTTAAGACCAGCACTCGACTTAATGTACATCCCTCCACCATTTTGCAGATAAAGCCGCTCAATTATTTCAGGGCGTCCTGATTCAACAGATACCACTTTGCCAGAAGATTTATCAATGGTCATCTTCTTAATCAAAGTGGTACCAGTAAACGTTTTATCTGTCGTACCCTTGAAAACAAGGTACGAGACGTTTTCAGTACTGTCACCCATCACATCCACCTGACCGCTGCTATTGGTAAAATTGCCATAGATATGGAGCTGGCCAGGGCTTACAAATGTTAACCGCTTAATTTGGGTTCCTCCAGCTACAAATGTTAAGTTTTTGCACTCTTTCGTGCCAGCTGTGATTTGTGGCCATTGACATATATTGCAGACTGAATTAGGAATCTCTGCATCCACGAGATATGTAGGCACTCCACTTGTCCAGTTGCCTCCATCTGTCCAGATAGCTGATTCATCTCCTTCCCAAACTGTTTGACAATAAGCACAACCGCTTATTGAAAACAATATGAATAGCAGGCGAATTTTGAAATTCTGAAATTTTGAAATTTTGAAAAACATAAAATACACAAGTTTAAAAATAATGTTCCCAACATCCCGGGAACGGAAAGGGATTAACCATGAGCAGCCAGAATTATCCTTCGGGCCCTGAAAGACCAAATAATTGATTGGATTGATAACCATATCTAAAACCAATATTCATCCAACCAAATATTCCGTAAAGAAGATTAAAAATTTTACATGAAGAAAAAATAATAAAGTTAAATTCAAAAATAACACAATAAATAATAATTACATATTATCTATATTCTTTTTGCCCCGCCTTGCGGGATTTCGTAATGCAAACTGCGTCACTCAACTTGGTAAAGAAAACAAAAAATTCTTCATAGGAAGATTTTGAAATGAACCACAGAATCCAGGACTTTTACCGATTGGTCCATGTATTTCTACAAACTAAATGGAGACGAAGCTTTACAAAAAATTGGCGTCGAGGAACTGAAAAGCCTGGGAATTTCGAAATGGCAGAACCAATTCAAGGACGAACCGGCGGTAATGGTCATCGAGAGTTTCGCCAAATTGGCTTCGCACTAGGTTTAAGAAAACAACTGTTCCACTTTGCTTACTGGCTTAATCAATAAGCCGTTATTTCTTTAAGAAACGGAGAACCCGGCCGTTTTCGATGCGAAGGAAATAAAGTCCCGAACTCAATCCGGAAACATCCAGATTGCCTTCGGTTGAATTGACTTCTTCACTCTTCAAAACCTTTCCTGTGGCATCGGTTATC